>JANWWA010000003.1 GCA_025056565.1 Chloroherpetonaceae bacterium
AACCGCTGCCAAGACGCTCCAAACTTGGAAAGAGTTAGATGATTTTCACACGGTGATGGCTGAGACATACCACCCGATAGAGGAAGGCAACTTTGCGCCAATTCGCGCTCGAGCAGGAGAATTGGCACAGCGCGCAAAAGAGTGGGCAAATTCTTCGCCACCTGCGAACTACACCGTAAAGCCTGAATTCAAAACGGCAATGGATTCGCTGGTGAAGGAGTCGGCGCACTTGGCTGAGATAATTGCAAAGAATGCCCCAAATAGCGAAGTCAAAATTGCGCTAACGGCACTGCATGAGCGATTCCATCAAGTAGAGGGAATGTGCCAGCGAAAGTAAAGAAGCGAGGGCAAAAACACCTTTTTGCGTGAATGAATCTCACCGCAAGCAAACCATCAACCCAATGACGTTCAAAGCACGGGTTAGCGTTACGCTCCGCAAGTCTATTCTTGATGTGCAAGGCAAGGCGGTGCTGCAAGCGCTAAGAAGTCTCTCTTACCAGAGCATTAAATCGGCACGAATGGGCAAGCACATTGAGTTGGAACTGGACGCAAACTCGCCAGAGGAAGCCTATCAGATTGTAAGCGCAGCGTGCCAGAAACTCCTTGCAAATCCTGTAATGGAAGACTTTCACATTGACATTGAACCAGTGGCTGAGCAAACCAGTTCATAGCCATATCTCTGAGCGATATGTCAAAACTGCGATTTGGGATTGTGGTATTTCCGGGCTCCAACTGCGACCATGATGCCCTAACCGTCTGCCAGTCGCTTCCGAATGCAGAGGCAAGGTTACTTTGGCACAAGAACACTGACCTTGAGGGCAGCGATGTGATTATTTTGCCGGGCGGGTTTTCTTTTGGCGATTACCTTCGTCCGGGCGCCATTGCGCGCGTTTCACCTATTATGCAAGAGGTCGTGCGGCACGCCAAACTTGGCAAACCCGTGCTCGGCATCTGCAATGGCTTCCAAATTCTCTGTGAGGCAGGGCTGTTGCCGGGCGTATTGCTAAGGAACATTCACCGACGCTTTGTGTGCAAAATGGTGCATCTCAAAGTGCTGGATAATCAATCCATTTTTATGGGCGACTACCAAGTAGGTGAGGTGCTACGTATGCCAATTGCGCACGGAGATGGAAATTACTTTGCACCACCTGAAGTATTGGACGAATTGGAAGCCAACGGGCAGGTGGTGCTCAAGTATTGCGATGCCACTGGCAACATCACTGATGCGGCAAATCCAAATGGCGCCGCACGCAACATTGCAGGGATTCTGAATCGAGAAAAAAACGTGATGGGACTGATGCCACACCCAGAGCGCGCCGCTGAAGCCCTGTTAGGCTCGACCGATGGACGCCGACTCTTTGAATCACTGGTGCAACGTGCCGTGGTGCAAGCAATGTAGACTGCATCCGCATAGATGAGCCGAAGCTACCAAATCTTAGCGCTATGGGTAATGCTAACTTGGGGACTGTGCGCCATAGCGCATACCTCAGCGTGGGCACAGCGTCAGCCGTATCCGCTTACGCTAAGTTATGACAAACAAGCCTACCGCGCCTTCTTGAAACGCTATGATGCATTCAAAAAAAAGTATCGCTTCAGCTACCTAACCGAAGTGCTGGACTCAGTGGCTTGCACCGTTGGGCAACTGGCATATGCGATGCAGCCAATTCAATTGCCGATTGCCAAATATCTGGCAAGTAATGATAGCACAGCGGCTTTGCTAAGAGCACTGCGCGAGTTCATAGACGAGAACGAAGGCCTGTTTCACACCAATTCAAAAGAGGTGGTGTTGCTTTCGCTGCGCGAGGTGGAGGACGCAATTGCTATTCTCTTTGAACGTGCGCAATACGGAAAGCTACGTGCTGGGGGCGAGACGCGTGGACGCTTGGAGTTTATCATGAATCGCAAAGGCGAAATCGCCGTGCTGGCTTCAACTACCACGCGTGTGCTGTCAGGATTACCCCAAAAGCCCACTATTTCAACCGATAAGCTCTACAAGAAGCTGATGGGCAAGCGGCTAAAGTTTAGCGTTGAGGATAAGCAAATTCAGTATGAGGTGGACCGCATTGATGTCATTAAGCCCGGGCCACTCTGCGTCTATGAAAAGAAAGAAGTGAGAACACTGACCAACAAGCAAGGCAAAGTGGAAAGTCGCTTGCAGCGTGCGACAGTGCACTTAGCTTATGAGGTGGAAATTGACATCAAATACAAGAAACCCATCGCACGCATCTATATTGATGCAATCACAGGCGAAGAGCTGGCAACGGAGTATCCTTTCCACACGAACTAACCAATGCTATCCCGACTGTTGCTAATCTGGCTGGTCAATGCCGTAGCCGTGTATGCAACGGCGATGCTGGTGCCAGACATTACGGTAAAGAGTTTCTGGTCTGCCTTGCTGGCGGCGCTGGTGTTAGGGTTGGTGAATACATTTCTGCGTCCCATTCTGACCTTGCTCTCGCTACCACTCATTGTCTTCACCTTGGGACTCTTTCTGCTGGTCATTAATGCCCTCATGCTGCTACTGGCTTCTGCTATTCTGCCGGGCTTTGAGGTGAAAGGATTTTTCACGGCGGTGCTTGGCTCGCTTTGCATTAGCATCGTGGCATACCTACTAAGCTGGCTGCTTGGAATAGGCGAGTAGTACCTGCTATGCTCTTCTTGCAGTGAGTCCTGCACCAGCGCTACAATTTTCTTAGTTTTTCGAGTCGCTCTTTTGCGTCTTTGGTCAGGTCGCTGGTTTGCTTTTCCAATGAGAGAAATTTCTCAAACTGCTGAGTAGCTTTTTCTTTGTCGCCTTTGGCTTGATGAGCCACGCCAAGATAGTAGTGTCCTGCTATCCATTTCCTATTTAAGGCAAGAGCTTTTTCAAGCTGTGTGATGGCAGCGTCGTATTCGCCTTTCTCAGTAAGATAGCGTCCAGACATTGCGTATCCGTAGTGGAGGTCAGGAAAGTCAGCGACGAGCTTTTTGCTAATTGCTCCTGCACGCTCATAGTCTTTCTTGGCAAGCAGTTCGCTTGCGGCTGTGTATCCATAGTAAGCAAAGTTGTCACGATAGAGTTCGAGCGAGGACTCATCTTTGGGCGGCACGATGCTGAAATGCTTGTCAGCATACTTGTCATACTCTTTCTTGTAGAAGTGCACGATGCACCAAAGCATTTGAGCCTTGTTAGCATCAATCGCTTCAAAGGCTTTAGCTTGACGCATCGCTTCATCCCAACTGCCACCTACAATACCAGGAGCCTGCATATGGAAGGCAACCAGTGCAAAGCGAGCATTAAGACTGCGTGGGTCTAATTCAACGGCCTTTTCAATTGAGCGTTTGATGCGTCCAACGGAGCCGATTTGCGAAAAAATACCAGCTTTTTGCACACTGCGTCCAAGTGACTGTGCAAATGCAAGGTGGTAGGTGCTGCTGTTCGGATGTAGCTCAATGCATCTTTCATGATGCTTTGAAGCCTCCTCTAACTTGCCTTGATGAAAGTATGCGAGACCCAAGTAGTAGTGAGCGGAGTCGTCATTTGGATTGGCTTTTAATTGCTCCTGCAGCATAGTTTCTATGTCTTTGAACTGTCCTTTTTTGAGCAAGTGTTTCACCTCCGCATAGTTTTGTGCAAAGAGGAGGGATGCTGGCAGCAGAAAGAGTAGCAAAAGCAAACAAGTGAAGTTCATCGTGCCAAAGTTGAGTGTTGATTGAGAAAAGCAATAGATGTGTAAAGATGCCAAATTCAACGGAGAAGATGGCGCACAGTTGCAAAATGCGATGCTGACGGAGAGCTATTGCAGTAGCGCAATCAGATTGCTACAAATTGTGCGCAAGTAAGTTGCTGAGAGAGGAACTGATGTGGCGCAAGCGGCAAGTTATGCTGATTGATGCTCAAAGTGCTGGGCATACCACTCTGCCAGCACCAGAAGTGTCCAAAGCTGCACGCCATAGTTACGCTCGCCCTTTCGGTGGGCTTCAAAGAGCCGCTTGATATACTTTTTGCTAAAGAGGTTGAGCGACATCAAACCTGACCCTAAGATGCGCGCTTCGGCAATTGGCGAGAGTTTCCCGCTTCGTAGCCATTCACTGGAAGGCGCAGCAAAGCCTTGCTTTTTGCGATAGATAATGTTGCGTGGGATAATACCTTCTGCGGCTTTTTTCAGAATGTATTTTGGCTCACCACGCTTTACCTTCAAGCTCTCTGGAATGCGAAAGGCGAACTCGACTAACCTGTGGTCAAGGAAAGGCACGCGTGCTTCAATTGAGACAGCCATAGACATTTTGTCGACACGCATGAGCAGCAGCTCCGCTAATCGGCTCTTAAACTCGGCATAAATCATTTTGCGCAAGTAGTCCTCGCCGCGTGCATCAGGCAGCAGTCGCTCTAACTCTGCAAAGAACTTCTCTGCAATTCGGCCGCTGGATTGCATCTTGCGGCGGAAAGAATCCAGCAGCAAATGCTTCTTCATTTCTTCGGTAAAGCTCACAGCCCCGCCATAGAAGGGAATATCGTTTTCACTAGCACGCCTTGCATATTCAGTGGGCAAGGAATCACCGCGCAAAGTTTTAGCAGCTTGGTAAGCGAGGTCTTTTATGGCTTGTGGCAAAAGGGAGTGATAGTAGTTGTAATAGCGCCATTCGCGTAGATAGTGCAGGTAACCGGAGAATTCTTCGTCAGAGCCTTCACCGACCTGCACCACAATCGTGCCCGAGTCGCGTGCAAGTTTGCTCACAAAATAAAGGGGCACGCAAACAGGGTCAGCATTTGGTTCATCCTGATGCCAAACCATTTTCGGCAAAAAGTCAATCGCATCTTGTTCTGTGAGAAGAATTTCGTGATGATTGGTGGCAAACTCCTTAGCGATTTGTCGGGCGTATTCGAGTTCGTTGTATTTCTCTAAATCTTTGAAGCCGACGGTAAAGGTCTCCACGGGGCGTGACATCAGTTCTGACATCAGTGCCACATTCATTGAGGAGTCAATACCACCCGAGAGCATCACACCGAAGGGCACGTCGGACATCATTCGCAGTTTAATGGAGTCGCGAAGCAGACGCCGAATGTGCTCTACGCAAAACGATTCTACATAGAATTTTTCCTGTGGAAAATGCTCGGTCTCGTGGGTTAAGTCCCAATACTTTACCTTTCGCATCTCACCATGCCGATTAATGATGGCGTAGTGTCCCGCTTCCAGCTTATAAATGCCTTTGAACATGGTTTCACCGGGCGGCGTAGTAAGCAGCGAGAGATAGTCGTAAAGCCCTTGCAGATTGAGTTCCCTTGTGATGCTAGGGTGTTTCAGCATGGCCTTGATTTCAGAGGCGAAGAAAAGCGCACCATGTTGGAAAGAGTAATACAAGGGTTTAACGCCAATGCGGTCGCGGATAAGATAGAGTTCTTGCGAGCGCGAATCCCACAGTGCAATTGCGAACATGCCGTAGAATTTGCTAACGCATTCAATTCCCCACTCCTGATAAGCATAGAGGATGGTTTCGGTGTCGGAGCGACCTTTGTAGCGATAGCCTTTTTTTTCAAGTTCTTTGCGCAGTTCTAAGTGGTTGTAAATTTCACCGTTGAAGACAAGCCAAATATCGCCTTCTGGATTTTTGGAGTTGAGTGCATTGCTCATTGGCTGATGTCCAGCTGGTGAGAGGTCAATAATCGCAAGTCGCCGAAAGCCGAGACCGATTTTGCAGTCAGGCGAGAGATAGATACCCTCGTCATCAGGACCACGGTGGACCATCTCTGCCGTCATCGCTCTCAGTATCTCTTCTGAGAGAAGTAAAGGTGAACCACTGTAGTTAAAAATGCCGACAATGCCACACATTTTAGGTTATGCAGATTTCTGCTTTTTCTTTTTGCGCTGCTGAGTGATTTGTGTGCTTTGGCAAGAAACTTCTGCAAAGCAATAAATCTTTGCAAGCCGCTGTGGCTCTGCTTTACGAATGCGTTGAGCTAGTGCCGAGCAACCACTTTTCCGTGTGTACGACCTCGTTTGCTGGGGCTACAATAAGTTTGACGATAGCGATGCTAAGATGACTTTGCCAGCTCCACAATCTCATCAAGGTAGATGCGCCGAAGATACCGCTTTGCTAGTTCCGCATAGACGCCTGTTGGTCTCACTTCTGCTCGACATAATGGATACATCATCACCGCTTGCCGCTGCATTATGCTGGCAAAGATAGAAGAAAATTTCCGAAAAGAATTGCGCATAGAACAGGCAGTTCTGTTAGAAAAGCGAATCTCCAAGAAGTGGATGGACACTCGCTGTAAAAGAACATGGAAAGACTTGCGGTAAAGCTAAAAAGGCTTAGTGAAAATAGAATCGTTGTCATCGTCGTTCAATTTTTATCGTGCCTTGCCAGTTGTCTTCAAACTCAATCAAAAGTTCCGCCTTCAAATTTTTCGTTTTCTGGTAGTAGCCCTTTGAGTAACTGCTATCTCTAAGCGCGATGCTTTGTATGCCCTCAATCCGAATCACTGCATTACCAGCGATAATGATATTCCCACTAACTACTGGTGTAAGATTGGGATGAAAATGGAGGCGTGAGACAGCTGTATGCGTCCCACTGGCTATGAGTTTATCTTGGAGCGCAATTGTGTGCGTTGCTTTATCGAACCGAATAGTGCGGCGATGTAAGACAGAGTTGTTCACAATTTCCGCAATGATTTCATCTTGCTCGCTGTTGTTTCGCCACGAAACTAACTTGGGTTTTGTCGTATCTGCGGCAATTGACCAAAGATTGCGGAATAGCACAAGTTCTTTGCCGTCGATTTGGATAGTGTTATGGGCTTCAATGCTACGGAAGCATTGGCGTTCTGATTGATATAAGGTGTAGTTGAAAGTACCAGAATCTACAATAAGCTCTTCGCCACAGAAGAATAGTTCAAAAGAGAGCGTGTCGTTGTGTCCGTGTCCACCATAACCGTTCATCCCGATGTCGCCAAAATCGAAAAAGAGGTGTGTATTGTGATGGCGCAGCGATGCAAAACCACCTTGCTTAAAGATTGCTGATTGTGCATTGTGGAGGTCAGCTGACAGCGGCGGCGCAGCGCTTAGCCCGAAATTATTGCTCAGCAGTCTGCTATTGAGCACTGTGCCACTGTCATCGTCACCGACATTGCAGAGTGTGCCATTGGGTTTGGTTGCGGCGACCAGAAACTGATGCATTTTGCCAAGTTTGCGGTAAAAGCTAGGCGAAAGCCTTAGACTATTTGCTTCTGAGACAAGTCGGGAGAGTTCAAACATTTCAAGCACGAAGCGGTGATACGATACAGACTTTTCGTAATCCACGCCGTCATCATAGACTTGCTCGCACATAGATTCCTCGACAATGGCAAAGCCTTTTCGCACATATTTTCTCTCGCCAAGAAAAATGCCGAGCCAAAGCAGTCCCATGCCATTGGAGAGGTAGTGATTGCCATTTCGTCGCCCAAACTCAATGTTCCAATAGATAAACGCTGCGTGTTCTGAGAGGCTTTTGAGCATTGACTTGACGAGCGATGCAGGTGCAAGATGACCAAGCAGGACAAGCGTTGCAATCCAATTGACTGCGCGAATCGCCGCTTCCATTGGCACGACCCAGTGCACGCCAAAGCCTAACGGATTTTGTTCAAGCCAACCATGAACTTGCGCAGTGATTTCATCAAGCAGTTTTTGATCGCGCTTTTGCAAAAATGCGGCGGCAAGCAAGGGCAAATGCTGAAAGCGCGAGAGTTCCCAGACCACTTTCACGTCGGCTTTTGGCGAATCGAGAAAATTGAATGATGAAGCAGGTGCGGCGTCGTTCCACGCATAGTCAGAAAGCGGGTCATAGTGCCAATTGATTTGTTCAGGCAATTGAAACTGGTGTCCAAAAATCATGAAGCGATGCGCAAGCAGTGCATCAATCTCTTCTGGTGAAATAGTTGGCGGAGCGAGGAAAGAAAAGTCGCCGTATCGCTTGACGAGCGAGGTAGGAGAAAGCCTTGAATGAAACCGTTTCCAGCACGACTGACGAAGTGTCTTAAGAAGAACTCTGGCTATGATGAGAGACGTCATTTCACATACCTTGGTTTAGCCACGACAAGCATATTAGACGAAAGCATTTTTAACAGCCCATGTTTTCCCGCCTCGTCATCATAGTAAACTTTTGCTTTGAAACCACACTCAAAAAGCAGAGACTTTAGCTGCCGAAAACTTTTGACATTGATATGAACTTGGTCATAGTAAATCTGCTCTGGGGTGCGTATCGTGCCGCGCCATTTTTTCACTATTCGCAAGTAGAGCTTGAAGAGCATTTGCAAGAGATTGGTGTCCGTGTCGTTGCAAATCGCCAATCCGTTTGGGGTGTGAATAAGCAATTCGCCGCGTGGCGAAAGCAGATGGCGAATTTTCTTTAACAAAGGAATTAATTCTGCGTCTGAGAGATGTTCCGATACATCGTTGAGTAAGACAAAATCGTAGACGTCTTCGCCGCTCAGAGTTGCGACGTCGGCGCATATAAACTTACAAGGCAAGGATAGGGCAGCCGACTTTTGAATGGCTTTCTCTATAGACGGTCTGGAAAAATCTATTCCCACTACTTCTTTTACGTTTCTCGTTGCTAGCGCAATTGCAAAGTCGCCGCTTCCGCAACCAATGTCTAGTATGCGTGCATCGTGAAATAATTTCTTTGAGATGTATTCAAAGGCGTTTCTGTGATAGATGTTTAGGCGAAACTTCCCAGGTTCTTCCAGATAGAGTTCATGATTATTGATTGCGTTGATGTATGCATCGTCATAGAGCGCGGCAACATCACGCGACGAGAGCGTGCGACGGTAAGAATCGAAAAATTTTTTGAGCAAGATAGACGCTTCTGGCTGACCAAGACGCTCAACGAGAGCCGAAATTTGCTCACGAGATAGATAAAGCATATTTGTGATTAATGCTTCTGAGCAATGATGACCAAGTTTTCTCCTTCTTGGCGTTTCGCAAGCGGTAGTTTTGCGTCGCTTGTCTCGAAGTATGTCGGCAAGAATCGCACTTCTTCTGCTGCCTTCTGAATTTGTTCGTTCAACCACTCTTTGGTCTCTGCTCGGGACAACCATATATGCTTTATGTTAGCTAGCTGCTGTCGCAATCCTACCGCTTCATAGAATCTTTCTTTCAAAGAAGGCTCTAACATTTTTTTTCTCTCTTGGTATCCAACTAGCGCATTATTGTAAGTGAAAGATTTCACGACGGTGAAGCCGTGGTCTCTTAACAGGCGCGTTAAATTCTCCGCATTGAAGAAATAAATGTGAAACGGGATAAATCCGCTCCAAAGCTCTCGATGAACTTCAATGTGTTTGGCGTTCCCGTTTGGCGTATCTATAATCAAAATTCCGCCCACTTTGACAAGTTGCGCAACCGCTGCAACAAACTGTGCGGGGTCAAGCACATGCTCAATTACATCGAAAGCAACTGCCACGTCGTATTTAACTGTGCATTCTCTTGCATATAGCTCTGCAGTGCCGCGGAATACGGGCACATTGAATGTTTTGCTTGCGAAGTTCGCTGCAAAGTTTGATAGCTCCACGCCTTGAACGTCCCAACCTAACGCTTTGAGCAGAGCCAGTTGATACCCTTTTGCCGACCCAATTTCAATCAGTTTTCTCTGCCTTGCGTCTATGTTTAGCAACGCTACGCTTCTCAAATACTGAGATTTAATGCGGCTTATCTCGTGTGACGCAAGTTCATTAAAAAAGTAGTAGTTCTTTTTGTATAACTTCGGGAATTCTTCTTTGCGCAAGCGTGGTGAGTTAAAAATCAAACCGCATGACTTGCATTGCCGCAAGCGAAAAATGCCCGGATAACCGAATTGCTTGAAATTCAAGTCCATAAACGGGTGGCTTTCACGCTCCCCGCAAATAGTGCACGGGATGTTCGCTTCAACTTTTCGCGGATCTAATTTCATCTTTGCAATCAAATCCTATTTTGCTTTTGAGACAATGCGGAATATTTTTCAGATAGCGCGCTTTGCACAGCCTCTATTACCAAATGCTCGCTGAGTTGATTCAGGCAATTGCGATGTCCGCAGTTCAGCGCGCTTAGCCCTTTCTCGTTCAATATGCCTAATCGCAGACAAGGCGCGCATTCAATCTGAGGGAAAATATCAGCAAACGGACCTTCCTTCCATTTTCGGAATCCCCAGTAGAACGAAGGACCAAAAATGCGTACTGTGGGCGTGTCCACTAAAATCGCCAAATGCCCTATACCGCTGTCGCTACTGAGCACTATCGCTGCGTGTCTAATTAGGGCGGCAACGGTCAACAAATCAAGATGAAAGCAACCCCTTAGAGGAATATTGACCAATGCTTGCAGTTCATTAAGACTACTTGATTCGGTTGGCGTGCCAACCACGACGACGCTGACTCCTTGCGCACTCAACCACTCGACTACCTTCGCCAATTTGGAGAGAGGAAGTTTCTTGTAGTCTTGCGCGCTCGATGCGCTCATGTGCAGGACTGAAAACGGTTTAGGACGATTTTGCAACGCTTCCCACAGTTCATTCTGACTCAGCCAGTGAATAGCAAGTCGCTGCGCTTCGGCGGGGAGCACGAGGTTCCACCGCCATTCCACCGCGCGCGGCGCGTAAGTTGGTTCAATGCCACGTAAGATTTCTTGATGAATCAAAATCTCCGAGCGCATCTCGCTTTCCCAAAAAAGTAAAACGCGATGCTCGAACAAGCGTTCATAGATCTTTCGAAGCGGGTGACGGTCAACGATTGCAAGCAAATGCTTTGGCGTTGAGCGCAGCGCGGGCAAGAGCGTTGAGAGGCTATACGATGAAATGTAGGAAATGAGCGCGCAGTCGAACTGTTTTCTCATCAACTTGAGATTTTGCGTAAATGCTTCTTTCCATGAAGCAGGCGTCGGCGAAATTGCAATCAGTTCGTCATAAAGTTCTGGAAACGCTTGAAAAATGGTCGGTGCGCCAGAAGCAGTCGAGACAAGCAGAGCGATATGCGCATTCGGACGTTTTTCTCGAAGAATCGCCAGCGTGGGAATCATCATAATCGCATCGCCAACGCCGCCAAATGCCATAACCAAAATCCGTTTTGGATTGTCTACGCTGCGCTTTGGCAGCCACTTCATCGCAAATGCCCAGATGAGCATAACCGCTCTGAGAAGTTTCGCCGCTTTCAACTGCGTTTGCTTCATTTTAGGGTCTAATCAATCTCCACTAATGGGAGCGACGTTAGAATTTTCTCCTCTTCCTCTGGCGAAAGTGCAATTGGCGCGCCGCTTGCATCTCGACTCAGGCGATAGCATCCTTTCACGAATGCCTCGTTCGCGCTTCGCTCTGGCAAAATGTCTGGCTTCAAATCGCGCCGCACAAAGAAGGCATTTGTTCCTGCGCTCGAGCAACCAACCAAAGCGTATCCTTTTTTTTGGGCTAAGCGGTATAGCGCGTTGAGCGAAGCGCCAAAGTAAATTCCAGAAGGGTGTGCAGCAAGGCGTGCAAAGTCAGGCTTGTAAGGAATTGTAACTGCTCTATGTGCCCCAAAACGAAAATTATACTCTACGACAACAATCGCGGGCAGCACAACGGATATGGCGTTCCAAATCCAGTAATCATTGCCATCAATGTCAATAGATAGCAGGCCTATCTCGCCTACAAACCCATTTTCTTGCAGCAGTTGATTGATATTCTCAGCGGTGATGAACGCGCAGATTGCGGTCAAATCATATTGCCAAGAAATTTCATCGCGTCGAATAAAGTCAACGCTTTCGGCGTCTCTGTCTATGACCAGCCCTTTCCATTGACCTTGTTTCAAGAGAAAGCGCGTGTTGGACTCGCGGTAATCTTGCACGCCAAGTTCAACGAAGACTTTGTTTTTTATCGGGACGTGGCGCACAAGAAACTGAATAATCCCGTCTTCGCCCATCTGTGAAAACGCTTTGAACTCGCTCTCCGCAAGCAAGGTCGCCGAAGAAGTTTGTCGCAACTCGACTCGCCCAAGAGCCATTTGAATATGCTCGAGTCGCTGTTCCAACTCTGCGATGCCAAGAAATCGGCGCAAGAGTTTTTGAAAGCCTCTCCGCAGGTTCATTCAGATGCCGAAACGTTGTCGCGTTTTTTCAATGCTTGCGCGCACGTCATTTTTGAGTTCAATGGCAAGCGTACCCGTTTGTCTAAGATCAAGCTTCGTGATAACAGAAAACGCGATGAGCGTAAGCGCGGCAAAAAGCGCGTAGGCGATGCTTGAAGCGATCGCAGCGCCATTGACGCCTAACTTTGGAATGAGCCATATGTCCAGCGCAATCGTTGCCAGCATCGCCAAGAAAGCGTTGTAGAGATTGACGTCAGGGCGGCCGATGCTTGCCAAATACGGCCCTAACACGTTGGCGACGCCGAGAATGACGGCGCCGGGCAAAAGCAAAAAAAGCGGTTCGGCTGCCAGAGCAAATTTTTCGGAAAACAGCGCGATGATAATGACTTTGCCTGCGATGAAAAGCCCCGCTGCCGCCGCCGCGCCAATCAGCAAAGATAGCAACGCGAGTTTGAACGACGCCTCTCGCGCTTTGGGATTGCCTGCCGCCGCCGTCGCCACGATTGCGTTAGACATAGACGCTGAGAGTATCCACAAAGTCTCTGCGATGCGCACCGCCGTTACGTAAATGCCTAACTCGCTGCTTCCCAAGTAAAATTCCACGAAGTAGGTATCGAGGCGATAGTTGAGAAACTGCATAATCGCGCCGAGATAAACGAATGTCGAGATTTGCGCAACGCGCTTGATGTCAGAAAGGCGAAGCGCTTCATTAAACGTCTGCCGAAAGTCGTTTTGACACTTCCAAACGATCGCTATGAGCGCGCAGATGAAGGTCAAAAGATATGAGGCTATCGCAACGGCGCTTGTCAGCCACCCCGCTAACGCCGCAACTGAAATCACCATAAGCCCGCACGCCTGACTGCCTAGCAAGACATAGTTATGAAAAATAATTTCACCTTTGCCAATGAGCAGTCCCAGCAAAAATCCGTTCAGAAAGACAAATGGCAACGTCTGTGCCGCCAGAAAGAGATAGTCGTCGGAGAGCGTTTTTGGCAATACAAACGTAAGCCAACCGCTGCCGCGCCCGATTAGGAACATCGCTACGGATACCGCCGTCGCTATCAGCGCCGCATAGAGCGACAGTTGAATGAGTTTTGGATGCGAGACGTCGCCGCGCGCTCCGACCACCGCGTTTGCGAAAGGGATGCCGAAACTGAACAGCGCCGTCAGTCCCGTTATGGTCGTAACGAATAGCGCATATTCGCCTTTGCCGCTTGTGCCAAGAACGCGCGAGATAAGCACGTCAATGAGCAGACCAATGACGAACTTGTTGAACAAGTTTGTCGCTACCGCGTGGGCGGACTGCCGCGCAACGATTCCCATTTTACCGATTCAACAAGGTTTCGCAGGTCGCTACGACGCGCCGCGCGTTTTCTTTCCATGAGAATTTCTCGACGGCGTCTTTTCGCGCGGCTTGCCCCAAGCGCTGGCGCAAGTCCGGGCGTTCGGCGAGGTAGAGAATTTTTTCGGCAAGGTCGACATGGTCGCGGTGTTTCATAATGAGCCCGTTTCTCTCGTGATGGATCACGTCGGCGATTTGACCAACGCCTGCCGCAATGATCGCTTTGCCCATTCCCATATACTCAAATAGTTTTGTCGGTGACCCGAAAAACATCGTGCCATCCGCATTCTGAACATGCGGCGAGAGCAGCACGTCACAGAGCGAAAGATACTTCGGCACGAGATGATGCGGCACAAGCCCAAGCATCGTAACATATTCATGCATGCCATCTTCATCTAAAATTTCTTCCACTGTCTTTCTCAACTTTCCGTCGCCAATTAAAACGAAATGCGCATTCGGATTTTTTTCAATCGTTGGCTTAACTGCTTTTGCCAAGACTTCAACGCCGTGCCACTCGCCAAACGTGCCAACAAACCCACAAAGAAACTTTCCGCGCCACCTCGCCTGCAAGTCTTGCGGCAAAGACTTGAAAAATGCGCAAGCGTCAATCGCATCGGAAAACTCGCTGACATCAACGCCGTTTGGATTCACATAAACCTTCTCGGCTGGCACGTCAAACTGACGCAGCAATTCCGCTCGGAGCGCTTCCGACACCACGAAAATCGCTTTGGCCGCTTCAAACTGAACCGCTTCGCTTCGTGCCAAAAGCCCGCCAAAAATCAAAAGTCCCCAATTTTTTTTCACCCAAGTCTCAATACCGTTGACTTCCAAAAACAGGGGAATCCGATGCGCTGCTGCAATCTGTGAGGTTGCATAAACAAACTCGCTATGGCGCTGATAAATCACATCAGGCTTTTCGCGGTCGAGAATCTTCGGGAGTTCTCGCTTCAAAGTTTGATTGTGCGCAATTGAAGCGATTTCGGGCAGATTTGAATAGAAAGGGTTGTATTCAATCGGGTAGAATTTGCAACGCGCATCAACGGGCGATGCCGCCGCCGTGACAACCTCCACGCCAAGTTCGCACAGTCCGCCAACAAAGCCCTTCACATGCGAAAACGAACCACCAACTTGCTGTGCTCCCGTAAAATCTGTACGAAGGAACAAGAGCTTCATTTCGCATCAAGGATACTTTGCCGAAATAGGTCATCACTTCCTTCCATAAATCATCATATAAAATCCTGCCCAGCTGGCAAAAAGGGTTTGATTGAGTGCATTGAGCCACTTGGGAAAACGCCGCCGAATTACATCGCAGGCTTGAAACTGCACATCTCTAAACTTCGAGAACATCTGCCGTAACTCTTTACGAGAATAAGCCTTCCCTAATGGATTATGCTGGCCGTCATAGATGCGCACCCACTCTTCATAGCCCCAGAACTTCCCTTTGGTTAAACCATAAAGAAAGTAAAGTGGCACGCCAAGCCAAACATGAAGCGAATGCTTGTGGTAGAGCATAATGACAATCTCGCCATCAGGCTTCAGAACACGATAAATTTCATCAATCGCTTGTTGCGTGTTGGGCGTGTGATGCAAAACCCCAAACGAATAGACCACATCAAATGAGTGGTCGGCAAACGGCAAATTCTCTGCATCAGCGACCAGAAACTGACCCTCTACACCGTAAAGCTCAAAGCGTTTCCGTGAGAGCGCAATGCTCTCTTCGGTAAGGTCTATGCCTGTTACAATCGCACCATTTCGAGCAAATTGCAAAAGATCCGTGCCCAGCCCACAGCCCACTTCCAAAAGTGTCTTGCCCTTGAAGGCTTTAAACTTGCAGAGCGTCTCCATAAAGGGCTGTGTGGCATAGCGATAGCGCTCAACTTCATCAAAGAAGGCTTTGCTGCCACGCTCCGATGCTGTGAATTGCGTGCCACATGGATGTGCATTCCAGTAGTCGTGGACGCCTGATTTGATCGCCTCAGTAGGCGATGTCGCAACAAGATGATTCATTGACCTCACTTAATAAGCCAATTTCGGCGTTTCAGCGATTCTAACTCCAAGTAAGTTTCCAGCACCACGAAGGCGCTCGCAATAGTTTCCGCAAAGAGCTTCCAGATGTCCGCAAAAATAAAACGCCAAAAGGAATACATCTCTTTGTCACCTGCTTCGTCAATGATGGCTGCATGCAACTTACCGGCAAGAAAGAGAAAGAGCTTTATCATCAGCCTGTAGCGCTGCAAGCGCAGAACTTTCGTGCCAAAGAAAATCTTGCCCTTGGCTTGCCGCAAGCGCCTGAGCGTGGCAAGAGGCGTTACCAACTCCTTTTCCGAAAATGGCTCAACCAATGTGCTGTCAGGCAATGAGTGAGCCGCTAAAATTTTCTGTGCATCACCCGACAAAAGAAAGAGCATAACAGTCTCCATCATCGCTCGGCATCAGCTTTTGTCATTGGCAGATGAGCTTGACGCTGACGCACCACCTCGTAGAGCAAGATGCCAGCAGCAACACTTGCGTTGAGCGAATCCGTTTTGCCAAACATTGGCACACGTACCACTTCATCACAGCTCTCGTGCACCAAACGTCGCATACCTTTGCCCTCTGAGCCAATGACCAGCGCAACATTCATTGTGTAGTCAAAATCAGTGTAAAGTCTCGGCGCATCTGCATCGGTGCCGACAACCCAAATGCCCCTGTCTTTGAGCAAGCGAATCGTTTGTGCAAGATTGGTAACACGGGCAATCGGTGCATGGGAAACCGCGCCAGCAGATATTTTGTGAACCGTAGAGTTAATTGGCGCAGAGCGATCGCGTGGCAGAATGATAAGATCAACGCCAGCAGCTTCTGCAGTGCGAATGATGGCGCCCAAGTTTTGTGGGTCTTCAATACTATCAAGGATCAGCAGGAAAAAGGGCTTGTGACGAGGCACACTGAGGACATCCTCTACTTCTAAGAAGCGAATGTCGCTGGCAATGGCCACTACACCTTGATGCTTATTGCTACGCGCAAGGTCTGAGAGCTTCTGGTTGCTGGCTTTGCCGATGGAGATACGGTTGCGCTTTGCCGTGATGAGAATTTCCAGTAGGCGCTTGTCGTGCGCATTGATTTGAAAGTAAATTTTGGCAATGCGGTCAGGGTGAGCTTTCAGTAGCTCGGCAACGGCGTTACGCCCGTAGATAACCTCTGGCGCAGTCTGCTCTTGTGCAGTGCCTTGAAAGGTTTCTTGATCTGGCATATCGCCCCGTTCTCAGTTCTCGGTTGGCGTTGAGAGTCGCAGCGTAACAGGGCGCGCTGTAGGCAAGTGCCCATCTTTGAGAAATGGATTGGGAATTGCAACAAAGCTAAACTCTCGGTGCTCGTTGATAACCATCATCATATTAAGTGGGAAGGGTTGCCAAGAACTGTCACGGTAATCCAGTGGTTCAGAAGCGACGACGATGGCATCAGGGAACATTGGACTGCTCTGCGAGTAGTAGAGCGTAGCGGATTTCTCAATGGTGGTGTATCGCGTAATGACGGTGGTTCTGCCATCGGTGAGCGCCATATTGAGAATGAGGTCAGAGCCGTGCTTTTCAGCCAGCGCATTGAGCCGCGCAATGGTTTCCAGCATCGCTTCAGCCATCGTAAGAGAAGGCTGGGCATCACGAATAGAAAGGTAGAGGTGGAAGATGTGCTCAGAATCCGTTGTGCCAATAAGGTGCGAATAAAACGGGTCTGAGATTTGCTGGCGAATGGCGCGCATCATTGCACGCTTGAAGTCACTGATAATGCCGTTGTGCATAAAGATTTGATTCTTCCACTGAAAGGGGTGCGAGTTGGCCTGATGCACCAAAAGCCCAGGCGAAGCGGCACGCACATGCACAAAAATCGTGGGTGAGATGATTTTGTCAGCAATGCGTGCAATGTTGATGTCATGCCAGAATGGCTTTTCGGAGGTAATGACGGCTGGCTCAGGATGCACATCGAGGTTATACCACGCAAGCCCATAGCCGTCCACATTGATAGGCGTAATGATCATCTCGCGCGGCTGACGCGCTTGCTCGACAAAGTTATGCGGTGGGTCAAAAATAAGTTTTTTGAGCGTAATCGGCTTACCGCAATACACCGCAAATCTGCACATAGAAAGAAGCGTTAAAAGTTTAGGAAAAGCGTTGGTCAATTTCGCCTACCTTCCTTCCGTAGTGAAAGAGCCTGTAAGATACAGCAAATTTGCATTGCGCAAAAACGATAGAAGAAGCAATCGGGTCAGATAAAGTGGCAGAGGCGGTCGACATTTGGGCAATTTTTCATTGAGCTGAAACGTATAACTTTCGCTATATTTGCAAAGCCTTCTTGTGCAGGTGGCGCAAGTAGCAGAGAACCCTAAATTTTCTTCAACACTCAAAGCAACAAAAGATATGCCAGCAGACATCATTGACTACAAAATTTTCGGCGATGATATGCAAGCCGTTGAGATTGAGCTTGACCCAGGCGAAGCAGTGCGTGCAGAGGTCGGCGCTATGCTTTATATGGAAGATGGAATTCAAATGCAGACATCAATGGGCCAAGAAGGGGGGAGTTTCGGTAGCAAACTCTTTGCAGGTCTCAAGCGCGTCATTACAGGCGAGAGTTTTTTTATCACCTCATATGTGAATGCGGGACAAGGCAAGAGGCGTGTAGCATTTGCTGCACCCTACCCCGGAAAAATTGTCCCGCTGGATTTGCAAGCCTTAGGCGGTGAGTTTCTCTGCCAAAAAGACGGGTTTCTCTGCGCAGCCAAAGGCATTGAAATTGAGGTTGCCTTCACAAAGAAAATCGGCACAGGGCTGTTTGGTGGCGAAGGATTCATTTTGCAACGCTTAAAGGGCGATGGGTTAGCATTTATTCACGCAGGCGGCACAATCATTCAACGCACACTATCTGCAGGTGAGTCGCTGCGCGTCGATACGGGTTGCTTGGTGGCTTTTGCCCCTACCGTAGACTACGACATTGAGTTTGTCGGTGGATTCAAAAATGCACTCTTCGGTGGCGAGGGCTTGTTTTTAGCCAAATTAACCGGCCCTGGGGTAGTCTATTTGCAGAGCCTACCTTTCTCTCGATTGGCTGACCGTATCGTAAGCGCTTCCTACGGTGGCAGAGAAGAAGGTGGAATCGGCATCGGCAGCATCTTCGGCAGCGGCGACTAAGCGACTTGCACCGAAACTTACCTCTAACCTTTCTCTTCACGCAAAGAGAATCCTTCTATTGGTTTAATTAGGGGGAAGGGTAAGAATTTGCCTGAACTTGCAAACGCTATGCGCGACTGGAGAGCGCTTTTGTGTCCCTTTCAATGAATTTCATAAATTGCGGCAAAGACAATCTATCAACAAAATCGCTACGTCCATTAGGGAAACTCTCAATACAGCAGCATACCACGAATGGCTCTGGAAAAATTGCTGGTAGCCCTCCAAGCTCTTCCGCGCTACGACCAACCCTACTTCCTGCCCACGCTTTGGCATAAAGGCACACTGGGCAAAGAAGCCGTTGAACCGCGCCAATACTACACCACGCTAATTGAACGCCTTTTAGCTACGCCAAAAGTCGCACGCCCACAGACCGAAAACGGGGAGTGGACGCGTGACGCTGTCATCTATAACCTTTTTGTGCGCACGGCGACCGCTTTTGACCATAACCAGAATGGTCAGCTTGACCTCGAGACGCCAAATGCCTTTCGTGAGACGGGCACATTTTTGAAATCCATTGCCTTGCTGCCCTATCTTCAGCGTTTAGGTGTAAGCGTAGTGCATCTGCTGCCAATTACCGCTATTGGCAGCGATGGCAACAAAGGGAATTTAGGCTCCCCGTATGCTATCAAGAATCCTTACAAGCTGGATGAACGGCTCTCAGAGCCGATTTTGGGACTAACAGTAGAAGATGAATTCAAAGCCTTTGTAGAAGCAGCGCATCGCTTAGGCTTACGCGTGGTAGTCGAGTTTGTGTTTCGCACGGCGGCAAAAGACAGCGATTGGATTCCTGAGCATCCTGACTGGTTCTACTGGATTGATGCCGCTGTGCCTGACCGCCCTGCTGGCTCAAACGATGAGACCTGCTACGGTAACCCGATTTTTACAGCCACTGAGCTAAAGCGCATCGCAGAGAAAGTAGAACGAGGCGATTTCCATAATCTGCCTGAGCCAAGTCCCACTTACCGCGCCTTTTTTACTGAGACGCCCTATAAAGTTGAAAAGCAGAATGGGCAGTATCGTGGTCTGACAAGCAGTCAGCGCCTTTGCCGCATTCCTGGTGCTTTTGCAGATTGGCCACCACAGGACACCCAGCCACCTTGGAACGACGTAACCTACCTTCGGCTCTACACACACCCGCGCTACAACTACATCGCTTACAACACCATTCGAATGTATGAAGCGAACTTAGCAAAACCAGAGTATATCAATCAGCCACTTTGGGATAAAATCATTGGCATCATTCCCTACTACCAAGATGCCTTTGGTATTGATGGGGTGATGATTGATATGGGGCATGCATTGCCAAGCGACCTTAAAAAGTCAATGGTCAATGCCGCACGGGCTAAAAATCCTGACTTTGCGTTCTGGGACGAAAACTTCGCCGCCACAGCTAAAAGCCGAAAAGAGGGATATAACGCCGTAATCGGCTCACTGCCATTTGTGATGCATAAGCCAGCGGAACTGCACAAGATGCTACGTCAGTGGGCACAGTCAGGCGTGGTGATACCTTGCTTTGCAACTGCTGAAAGCCACAACACGCCGCGCGCAGCCGCGCGCTTTGGGAACGCTATCTACGGGCGAAATTTTGCGAAGTTTGCCTTTGCCCTCTCTGCATTTCTGCCAGCAATTCCGTTCATTCACAATGGAGCTGAAATTTGTGAAACCTATCCAATCAATACTGGCTTGGATTTCTCGCCAGAGGAACTGAAGCACTACCCATCGCATCGCTTGCCGCTCTTTAGCGCATTTGCTTTTGATTGGGAGAATGGGAATGGACAAGAACCACTGGTGGAGTTTATTGCAACGGTGCTACAAGTGCGCCAGCGCTATCTTAGCGTCATCACGCAGCACCGTGCTCAGTCGTTCAAACTGCTAAGTGACGAGCGTTCCCCCATACTGGTCTTTACACGCCAAGCAGGCCACATAGAACTGCTCTATGTGGGGAATATGAATGTGCGTGGGGCAGAACAAATCAGAATCCCGCTGCGCACAGCACAGGCATCGCTGAAAGATTTGCTGTCAGGGCATTGCTTTCCTGTTGAATCGGGCTTGCTGTCTGTGGAACTACAAGCAGGTGAAAGTGCGCTGTTTGAAATTTCATAACTTTACGCTCTAACAAAATCGTTTGCTATGTCGCTACTGGTTGTAGGTTCATTGGCGTTTGACGACCTTGAAACGCCCTTTGGCACATCGCGCAACACGCTGGGTGGGTCAGCAACATACATTTCTATCGCTGCCAGTTTCTTTACCGACAACATTCAATTGGTCGGTGTGGTGGGGGACGATTTCGGCGAAGAAAATCTGAACATCTTTCGGGAGCGAAATATTGACTTGCATGGCGTCAAAATCGTGCCAAATGGCAAAACCTTTCGTTGGTCAGGACGCTACCACTACGATATGAACACACGCGACACAATTGAGACGCAGCTAAATGTGCTGGCAGAATTTGATGCGGTGATTCCTCACCAGTATCAGCAAGCTAAATTTGTTTGCTTAGGCAACATTGACCCCGTGCTGCAAAAGCGTGTGCTCGAGCAAATCTCTCGCCCTAAGCTGGTCATCTGCGACACAATGAACTTCTGGATTGAAGGCAAGCCTAATGAACTGCGTGAGACGCTCTCAATGGTCGATGCCTTCATCATCAATGACAGCGAGGCACGTCTGCTAGCCAAAGAACCGAACCTGATTAAATGCGCGCGCATCATTCGTGAGATGGGACCGAAAATTCTCGTCATCAAAAAGGGAGAACATGGTGCACTGCTTTTTACCGACAGTGGCGTATTCTCAGCACCTGCTTACCCGCTGGAGTTCATCTACGACCCCACTGGTGCAGGCGACACCTTTGCTGGCGGATTTATCGGCTACCTTGCGAAAACTGGCGACATCAATGAGCAAACTTTGCGAAAAGCAGTGCTCTATGGCAGCACAATGGCAAGTTTCTGCGTAGAACGGTTTGGCGTAGCACGTCTGCTGGAGCTCAGCCCACTTGAAATTTTCGACCGCTATCAAAGTTTCTTAGAGCTGTCTCGCATCGAGGAATAGGGGCGAAACAAGCACCTCAGCCTTACACAGCAGGCGTTCCCAAAGGTGAGCACACAACACTGAACACTGGAGAATTCCCGAGTAGGTAATGCACGACGTGGCGTGTTGTGCAGTGCGCTGGCATAACTGGAAAAATCCTGAACTAAAACAGCGGTGCAAGGAAAAAAGCTATAAGAGCTTGGATATGTGAAACAATGCTTCGCAACTTGTAGTGCTTACGCAAAGCACTGGCAAAAACCCCTGCGACCATAGATGAGCAGTTGGAGAGATAGGACAAAGCAGACCACTGCACATACAGAGATTGCAATTGGCGACAGCTTAGATACGCTGCGCGCCAAAGCTTTATCCATACTGAATACTGTCTTTGGATATGATGCGTTTCGTGGCGGGCAAGAGAGCGTGATTTTGAGCTTGCTGAGCGGACGTGATACGCTGGGTGTGATGCCAACAGGTCAGGGTAAATCCATTTGCTACCAACTGCCTGCATTGATTTTGCCGGGCATTACGCTGGTGATTTCGCCGCTCATTGCGCTGATGAAAGACCAAGTCGATACATTGCGCGCACGGGGCATTCCAGCTGCAGCGCTCAACAGTCAAACAAGTGTGGGGGCAACGCAAAAAATTTTTCTGTCGCTTCGCCAGAACGCCCTAAAGCTGCTCTTCATTGCCCCAGAGCGACTGCAGAATGTGCAATTTGTTCAAGCAATGCAGGGAGTGCCTATTTCACTGGTCGCCGTTGATGAAGCGCACTGTATTTCCGAGTGGGGATACGATTTTCGTCCAAGCTACCAAAAAATTGCCTCAGGGCTTGCCAGTCTGCACTTGCCAAAGCGTCCAATTATGCTGGCGCTAACTGCCACAGCAACCGAAGAAGTGCTGGAAGACATTAAGACTTATCTTGAGCTGCAAGACCCACATCTCTACATTGGTGGCTTCGAGCGACCGAACCTTAGTCTATCTGTTTTTGAGTTGGAAAATAAGCGAGGAAAGCTACTGGAAATCTTGCAGGCAGTGCCGGGCGCGGCAATGGTCTATACAATGAGTCGCCAGCTATGCGAAACCACAGCACACTTTCTGAATCAAAACGGCATTTCTGCCACATACTACCACGCAGGGCTTTCTGATGAGGCGCGCACACGCATTCAGGAAGCATACTTTCAAAATCGCTGGCGCGTGATTTGCGCCACCAGTGCATTTGGTATGGGCATCAATAAACCCGATGTGCGCGTGGTGGTGCATCTTGAACCACCTGAGACGCTGGAAGCATACTATCAGGAAGCAGGTCGCGCAGGGCGGGACGGCAAAAAAGCCTATGCGGTGCTGCTCTTCTCCAGAAGCGACTTAGAGCGTCGCCGCTACCTTTTGGAGCAAAGTTTTTTCTCACGCGACGATGTGGAAATTCTCTTCAAAGAGTTGCGCGCACAAGGCATTGAGCTTGAGCTTAGGCGAGACGAATTTTTAGAGATGCTGCATAGCAAATATGGCACGCGTTTCAGCAATGCCAAGCTCTCTGCAATTTGCGATTTTCTGGAACGGCATCACCTGATTGCACAACACTCGCACCACAGTCGCTCTGAATGGCTGAGGCTCCACCTTGACCGTGCTGATTTTGATGCACGTTTCCGCACTGCACAGGGCACGGAACGCAAAATCCTCGAGCAAATTTTGCGTTCCTTTGGCAGCGCATGCTTTGGACAAGGCGTTTCCTTCTCTCTTGAAAGCTTTGCTGAAAAAGCAGGCGTAGCGCTCGAGGAAGCGCTGGCACATTTCCAACACTGGCAAAAGCTCCACCTCTGTGACTTTCAATCCGATGAACTGCTTTCGCTAACCATCTTAGCCCCGCACTTATTGCCAAAAAAGCTGCCGCTTGACTGGGAGTTACTAAAGCGGCGGCATCAAGCAGCATTGAATCGCTTCCGAGCTATTGAGCGATATCTCCACTATGCCCTCTGCCGACGCAACTTTATCTTGGATTATTTTGGCGAAGCACGCTACACCGAGAAGTGTGGGATTTGTGACAATTGCTTAGGTCGACACCAACGAAACGCGTCTGCTCTCTCCTAAGCACAACAGAGTTTGAGTGAAGAGCATTTCGAAAAAGTGAAAAGCGTGCTATCTTTCTTTTCCACTAACTTGTTTTTGGAGTAAAGCTATGTCCTTCCCTAACATTCAGCGCGAAACGCTGGAGATGGATGTCCTGTTCGTCGGCGCAGGACCAGCCAACTTATCGGCCGCCATTCATTTGCAGAATCTCATTGAAGCGCACAATGCGCAATCTGCCGAGAAGCTGGAGCCACAAATCGCTATTCTTGAAAAGGGGCAGCGTGTAGGTGATCATCTGCTCTCAGGAGCGATCTTGGATCCGATTGCACTGCGTGAACTATTGCCAAACTATCGGGAGCTGGGCTGCCCAATTGAAGCGGAGGTAACGCAGGAATCACTTTACTTTCTCACTGAGAAGCGAAAAATTCCCTTTCCGTTTGTGCCCCCGCCGATGCACAATATTGGCTACTACATTATCTCACTCAATAAGTTTGGAGCGTGGCTAGGTCAGATTGCAGAAGCAAAAGGGATAAATATTTTCACGGGCTTTGCAGGCGCAGAAATGCTGCTCGAAGGCACGCGAGTGGTAGGGGTGCGCACCGATGACAAAGGGATTGACAAGTTTGGCAACCCGAAACCCAACTTTGAGCCCGGAATGAACATTCGTGCCAAGGTGACCGTGTTAGGTGAAGGGCCACGTGGGTCACTGACCAAGCAAATTGTGCCGAAGCTGGGCTTAGACCGTGGGCGCAACCCTCAGGCTTACGAAACAGGTGTCAAAGAGATTTGGGAAATTCCTGAGGGGCGCATCAGAAAAGGCACAGTGATTCACACAATGGGCTTTCCACTTCCAGCGGATATCTATGGTGGCAGTTGGATTTACGCAATGAGTGATACAACGCTTTCAGTCGGTTTCGTAACTGCTCTTGATGCTGAAGACCCGACCAATGACCCGCACTTCAACTTGCAAAAATTCAAAACACATCCTTTTGTGCGCCGTCTCTTAGAGGGAGGTAAAATAGTCGGTTACGGTGCAAAGACCATCTCAGGCGGAGGATACTTCTCTATGCCTCAACTGTATGCCGATGGGCTTTTGCTCACTGGTGAATCAGGCGGTTTTCTCAATATGATGCGTCTCAAAGGCATTCACCTTGCGATGAAGTCAGGAATGCTGGCGGCAGAAACACTCTTCGAAGCCTTAAAGCAAAACGATTTTTCTGCAAGTACCTTGAAGCGCTACGAAGAAAAATTCCAAAATTCGTGGGCAAAAAAAGAGCTATACCGTGCACGCAACTTCCGACAGGCGTTTAACTATGGACTTTACTTCGGTATGCTGCGTGTGGGGGCACAAATGCTCTTCGGTGGGCGTGTGCTCAAAGAGCGACTTCCGCTCGAAGCTGACCATACCCATATGTCACGCTTTTCAAGAGCGTGGCGTGAAAAATACCTGCGCAATAAAGCGCAGTTCAAGTTCGACGGCAAGCTCACTTTTGATAAGCTTACCGATGTCTATGAGTCTAAGACGATGCACGAGGAAAATCAGCCGTGCCATCTCTACATTCGCCCTGAGATTATAGCGGACATTTGTAACAACAAGTGCATTACGGAGTATGGAAACCCGTGCCAGCATTTCTGTCCAGCAAATGTCTATGAAATGGTCTCAACAGATAGCCTGATGGGAACGAAGAAACTGCACATCAATGCGTCAAACTGCGTGCACTGCAAAACATGCGACATTGCTGACCCATATCAAGCCATTACTTGGAAAGTGCCTGAGGGTGGCGGCGGACCTGTTTATACAAATGGGTAACCTCCTCTATGAGCAAAACCGAGCGCCCAGCCTTGCCGGCACGCATTTCCTTTCATGAGTGGCTTTGGGCGCTGCTCTTTTCGCCAGGCATACTGTTTACGCTGCTTTATTTGCTTGCAACCCTGCTAATGCATTCGCCTCTACGCTGGCTTCTGGAGTGGGCTGCAGAGTAGTGCTATGCAAGCTGAACCAGCAAGGGGAGCGAAGAATGAGTGCGGGTTACAAAGGAGTCCTGAGGCGCAAGTTGGCTCGGGGCTGCGCACAGAGCAGACTCAAAGTGAAACATTTAAGCAAAAATAAGGTAAGACTTGTGAGGGCTTAAAGCCGTGACGACGGTCACGATTTTCCAAACCATTTCTAACCACGAATGACGCAGGCGCTACATCAAACGGCGGTCTTTCGGTCTCGGCTGTTTGCAGCCAGCTTACTCTGCCTTGTGTGTCTTAGCTCAGTGTCTTTTTCTCAAGTGGTGCGCCGAGCCGCAATGCCGCTAACGACTGAAAAGTCGATCGCTGTGCAGTTAGAATTGGGAGCAATTCGGCTTCAGCTCGGCTCGCAAAATCACGGCAATGCATTTGAGTATGAGTTTCATTCAACCGACACAGCAGCGCTGACAGCAGAATACATAATTCGTGACCAAGTTGGACGACTGGTGCTCCAACATCGTTCCTCTTCCGATGAACCAAAAGGGCGACGCGTCCGATTTAACTGGCGCTCACTCTTTGGCGATGACGAGACACGCCCCACCTCACAGGAAAATCTTCTTAGGCTACTGTTGCCAACTGATATACCTGTAGAGTTAGACTTCTCCGTCGGTGCAGCCTCAAATGAGCTGGATATGTCGGGCTTGCGCGTCTCAAGCCTTACGCTGTCTTCAGGTGCCTGTGCGACGCATCTACGCTTCAATGCACCGAACCCGATTCCAATGAAGCGGTTGCAGCTCTCAGCAGGTGCGTCCAAATTAGTAGTGGCAGGACTAAGCAATGCGAACTTCGAAGAGCTGGATTTCAATGGCGGTGCGTCGGATGTAGTGCTGGATTTTAGTGGCAGCGAACTCCGCTCCTCAAAAGCAAGTATCTCTATCGGGGCGGGGTCAGTGAAGATGCTAGTGCCGAAGGAATTAGGCGTAAAAGTCAAATATGCCGATAACTTTTTTTCTTCGTTCAAGCTCCCTGAGGATTTTATGCAAGATGGGGAGTGGTTCTACAGCGGCAATTTCTCTGAGGCAAAACACGTTTTAGAACTGCACATTTCCAGTGGTGTAGGTTCGGTTCGCCTGCGCTGGAAGTAGAGCCTTTTATCTGCCAAACACCCTGCGGCAAGCTGACCTGTATTCACTATTTCCACAGTGCTCTGATGCGGTGAGACCGTTCCGCTGTCAGAAAACAGAAATCTCTGGCTTTTGTTGTATCTTGCGCTCCAAGTTAAGCTACCACTCATCGTGCCGAAACGCAAGGATATCAAATCCATTCTCATCATCGGCGCAGGTCCGATTGTGATTGGTCAGGCTTGCGAGTTTGACTATTCAGGCACACAAGCCTGCCGGGCGCTGCGCCAGGAAGGGTATCGCATCATTTTGGTGAATTCTAATCCTGCCACCATTATGACGGACGCCGACGTGGCGGACCGCACCTACATTGAACCGATAACCCCTGAGTATGTGCTCAAGGTGATTGAGCGCGAAAAGCCCGATGCGCTGTTGCCAACAATGGGGGGACAAACGGCACTGAATGTGGCAGTCAAGCTCGCTGAGTCAGGCGAACTGGAACGCAACGGCGTGGAGCTTATCGGTGCCAAGCTCCGAGCGATTCGCAAAGCGGAAAACCGTGAGCTATTTGCGGAAGCAATGAAAAAAATTGGTTTGGAGGTGCCGCGTGGCATTTTCGTGCGCAGCGAGTCCGAAGCGGAATTAGCAATGCAGCAGCTCGGTTTGCCACTTGTAGTGCGTCCTTCCTTCACGCTGGGGGGCACAGGTGGTGGAATTGTGGAAACGGAAGAAGAATATCTCGAAATTGTGCGGCGCGCGCTCTCCGCTAGTCCAATCGGCGAAGTGTTGGTCGAGGAATCCATCGTGGGCTGGAAGGAATTTGAGCTGGAGGTGATTCGCGACGTCGCCGATAATGTGATTATTGTTTGCTCAATTGAAAACGTTGACCCAATGGGCGTGCATACAGGCGATAGCATTACTGTTGCACCCGCTCAGACCCTCACCGATAAGCAGTATCAGGCAATGCGCGATGCAGCCATCAAAATCATTCGGGAAATTGGTGTCGAAACTGGTGGCTCAAACATTCAATTTGCGGTGCACCCTGAAACAGGGCGAATGATTGTCATTGAAATGAACCCGCGCGTGTCGCGTTCATCGGCGCTGGCATCGAAGGCAACAGGCTTCCCGATTGCCAAAGTGGCAGCGAAACTGGCAGTAGGATACCGATTAGATGAAATTCAAAACGACATTACCAGAACGACACCTGCATCGTTTGAACCAGCGATTGATTACTGTGTGGTAAAAGTGCCTCGCTGGGATTTTGAGAAATTTCGTAATGTCGAAGACCGATTGGGAATCCAGATGAAGTCGGTCGGTGAAGTGATGGCATTTGGTCGCACATTCAAGGAAGCCTTGCAGAAAGCACTGCGCTCTCTGGAGAATGGTCGTGCAGGCTTAGGAGCTGATGGCAAAGATAAGGTAGATGTCTTCTCGCTGTCTGATGAAGCAAAACTGCGCTACAAACACGAACTGCTTTCACGCATTCGCATTCCAACTTCAGACCGCATTTTCCTGATTCGCCAAGCCATGCTGACTGGCGCAAACGTGGAAGAAATTTATCAAGCCACGAAAATTGATCGATGGTTTCTGCATCAAATCCGCCAGATTGTAGAAATGGAGCTAGAACTGCGCCAGCTGGCTCACGCAGAAGTGCATACCTGGCCCTCGTAACGCATGGTCTTCGTGGATTGCTAGCCGTACCGGTTAAAGCAAGTGAGTGGGTGAGACGAATGTGCAGTAGCCAGTAGTAGCCGCTGCCCCTGCGACAGTGCCGTTTCTGGCGTTATTTGCTTGGAATACCCAGCATATCTACATTGCCAAGCGCCCAACAACTGCCTGAACGCTATGCCTAAACTCACAAACGACCTGACCCAAGCCGAACCGCTAAGCTTCACGCCTGAATTTCTAAGTGCATACAACTTGATGGAACACACAGCCGACCATCTGTTCATTACGGGCAGCGCAGGTACGGGGAAATCCACTTTGCTCAGCTACTTTCGGGAAAACACCGCTAAAAATGTGGTGGTGCTTGCTCCGACAGGCATTGCTGCACTGAATGCAGGGGGGCAGACGATTCACTCGTTTTTCAAATTTCCGCTGGGCGTGGTAACTGCCAAAAGCATTACAGAATCGCCACGCAAGGAATTCTACCAAGCAATTGACACGATTGTGATTGATGAGGTTTCAATGGTGCGTGCCGACATCATTGATGGCATTGATTCCTTTATGCGCATAAATGGGCGAAATAAGAAAAAGCCTTTCGGTGGCGTGCAGATGATTTTCATTGGCGACCTGTTTCAACTGCCGCCTGTGCTATCTGGCGATGATGAAAAGAGTCTCTTTATGTCGCTCTACGAGACACCTTACTTTTTCAGTGCATCGGTGTTTGGAAAAGTCCAGCTGCGAACCTTGCAGCTGAGGCAAATTTTTCGGCAAAGCGATGCAGCGTTCATTGAGCTTCTGCAAGCGATTCGCACAAATTGCGTAGAGCCTTCTCACTTAGAGAGGCTCAACATGCGTGTGAAGCCTGAATTTTTGCCCAGCGAGGAGGATTTTTTCATCACGCTGACGACGACAAACGAGCGTGCAAGTGAGATGAACATAAAGTGTTTGTCGATGCTAAAAGCAGAGCCGAAGCAGCTTATGGGGACAATTGAAGGCATCTTTGACCGCAAAGCGCTGCCAACAGAGGAAACGCTGACGCTGAAAAAAGGGGCGCAGGTAATGTTTGTGCGAAACGACCCCTACAAGCGGTGGGTAAACGGCACGATTGGCAAAGTACGCGAGATTCTGCCAGATGCAGTGAAAGTGGAAATTGAGCGCAACGGGGTTCGGAAGGTGGTAACAGCTGAGCGGGTAGAATGGCAAATGTTGAAGTATGATTTTGATGCAAAAACTAAAGAAATCTTTTCGGAGCCGATTGGTGCCTTTACACAGTTTCCGCTGCGGCTGGCATGGGCGGTCACAATTCATAAAAGTCAAGGCAAGACATTTGACAAGGTAGTGATTGATTTAGGGCGTGGCACATTTGCGCATGGACAGCTCTATGTGGCGCTATCCCGCTGCCGCTCACTGGAAGGAATTGTGCTGAGGCGCCCAGTGCGTTCTGACGATGTCAAAGTGGATTTGCGTATTGTGGACTTTATGCGCCAGCTTTCAAGCTCCAGTTGAATGCTCTAACTTCAGAAAGCGTTGTCATAGATGAATGAATTGCCGTGTATCTGAATGGAACTCACCAAGATTAAAAATGCAAAGCACGCCACACTAACGCTTTTTGAGGGGGCAGTGCAGCAATCAGACATTCACACTGAGCTGAACTCTACGCGTGAGCACCTGACATCCTTCTTAGAAAAGTTGCTGCAACTGCAAAATTTAGATTACATCAGGCAAGAAATCTCTCAGTTGCAAGAAAGCTGTCTTTTGAGTGAACAGCGCGGGGTGGAGAGTGTAGAAGAAAATGAGGGAGTAAGCGTAAGTGTTCAGAATTTGTCACAACAGCTTTCGCAAATCCTCAGTGCCCAGACACTCGAGCGAGCACACTACTATATCAAGCGTCTCAAAAAAGCACTTTCCGAAGTCAAGGTGTCTCACATCAATGACTTGAATCTGAATCAGTGGCAAGAGTATGATGACATTTTAACGGATAGTCTCTGGATATTAGGAAAGCGAGATACTTCAGGGGCACACCACGCGGGTTACTGGGGAAATTTCGTGCCTGAAATTCCTCGTCAGTTTTTCAAGCGCTATACCAAGAAAGGGGATTGGGTGCTAGATACTTTTCTTGGAAGTGGCACGACACTCATTGAATGCAGAAGGCAAGGGCGCAACGGCATTGGCATTGAATTGCAACCGAAAGTGGCTCAATTAGCAGAAATGGCAGTTTCAAATGAGCCGAACCCTCATCATGTGCAAACGCGCATCATCATTGGGGATAGCACAGAGATAGACTACCACAGCGAGCTATGCAATGCAGGCATTAAACAAGTCCAGCTTCTTATGATGCATCCACCTTACTGGGATATCATCAAGTTTAGTGATGACAAGCGAGACCTCTCAAACGCTGGCTGCCTAAGTGCTTTTTTAGCGATGCTAAGCAAGGTGATAGATAGAACATACCCTGTATTGGAAAAAGGGCGATACTTTGCTTTGGTGATTGGCGACAAGTATTCAGGTGGCGAGTGGATACCACTTGGATTCTACGCTATGCAAGAGGCGCTAAAGCGAGGTTACAAGTTGAAGTCTATCATCGTCAAAAATTTTGAGGAGACGAGAGGGAAACGAAGTCAGCATGCACTTTGGCGATACCGTGCGTTGGTGGGGGGGTTCTACATCTTCAAACACGAGTATATCTTTCTCTTTAGGAAAGAAAGCGATTCCTGAAATCATGCAGATGAGCCGTGCTCAGCTGGAGAGGCAAGCATTCAGCCTGACTGCAAAGCACTGGGATTATGAAGCGAGCGTGCCGAAGGTATCAAGACGAAGGGGGGTTTGACGCTAACCCACGCCTATACATTGTCTACCTAAGCGAAGATATACCCCTCCACGACTTGAAACAAAAGATCGATGCGCTCAACTTTTCAGAACCCATAGTGGTCAGCTTTGACTACCAACACAAGCGCCCGAGAACGGTGCGGCACTACGAAACACGGTGTTTTGTGCTGCTGCTAGGCGGGGAGTAAAGAGAGATGCTTGTTGGGCTAAACGAAGTAAGTTCCTGTAAAATCATCACTTAGGCAGCCTCTCCGTAGAAAATCCGTAGCGAACGTGGCTCTTTTATGTCCTACCTTTGCACCGTGCAAACCAGCGATGGTAAGCGAAGTCAGGAATGTTGTTCTTTCCCTTGATTCCCAACTTCAGCGGGAACAATTTGGCAGCGGCAACATAGCGCAAGCCTGAAGGTGAGGAAGCTGACCTTCAAGGTCTTGCGTTATGTTTTTTGATGCAACGCATTAGTGCAAGCTGATGCACGCAAAAGAAAAACGCCCAAACTGCAAGAGCTTGGGCGTTACTGAATTGCGAAGCTGATTTTACTGACCTTCTTCCTTCTTCTTCTTCTTGCCTTTCTTCTTCTCAGCTTTCTTCTCCGCAGAATCCGCTACGACGGAGACCTTGTCGGACTTCGGAGCCGTAGCTTTCGAAGCTGAAGTAGCGGCAAACAGCAAAAGAGACCCCATTAGAACAGCGAAAAGAATGCGTTTCATTTTTTTCTCCTGATTGGTTTAAGTTCTGAGAGAGCTGTTGCAGTTTTTTGCAACGGCGCAAAATTTAACTTTCCGCAGACAAAATGTGCAAATGCATTTGCGATATTTGGTCATGCAACTAACTGGCATCGGGCTGTGGTGGCTGGTATCAGCACAGGCATCAATTGGTCTGCATGCACAATCTTTGCCAGCTCCGTCACCTGTGGCATACTTAGCCCGACCAACGGCAAAGACGCAAGCAGCAGTCTTAGTAGTGCATGACAATTTCGGTGTAGATGCGTGGATACGCTCACTATGCGATTCGCTAGCGCAGGCAGGGTTTTTAGCGGCAGCTGTCGATTTGTATCGTGGCAGAGTGCCAGAAGACTTTATGGAAGCACACGAACTCGAGCGTGCTTTGCCAGAAAAAGACGCGCAGCAACGAGTGGTGGACGCTGCAAACTACCTCAGAAATGTCGAGAAAGTGCGGCGAATTGGGCTTTTGGGTATTGCAATAGGTGGCTCGATTGCGCTGGAAGTACTTGCATGTCAAGGCATAGAGTTTCAAGCCTGCGTTGTAAATTACGCTGCGCTGCCAACTGCTGATAGCCTCATAAAACCAATCACATGCCCACTTATGCTGCATGTGGGCGAACGGGACATCGGCATTGACCGTGCAAGCGTGGCACAATTCACATCAAAGATGCAGGGATTCCAGAAAAGCGTGGAGCTTTGCTCTTATCCTAAGGCGGGCTTCGGATTCTTGCGACCAACCGCCGAAGGCTTCCGCCCAAATGACGCTACACTGGCGTGGCAACGCACTGTGTTATTTTTCAAAAAACATCTCTTTTAACCACCAATCTATCATCTACCACAATGAAGACACTTATCCTGCTTGCTTTGCTTGTTCATACAGCGATGCCTCTGCAAGCCAAAATTGTCACGAAGACCGTAACCTATAAGTCAGGCGATGAAGATGTCTCGGCTTACCTTGCGATGCCAGAGGCAAAAGGCAAATATCCAGCAGTGATAATGATTCACGAATGGTGGGGACTGAACGACTGGATTAAGGATATGGCAAATGCGCTAGCCAGCGAAGGGTATGTGGTCTTGGCAGTTGACCTCTATCGTGGCAAGGTGGCAACAAAGCCAGATGAAGCAGGGGCATTGATGAGCGGGCTGCCCAAAGACCGTGCTGCCAGAGATTTGAAGAGTGCTTATGCCTACCTGCAAACTCTGCCCGAGGTAAATACAGCAAAAATTGGCTCAATTGGGTGGTGTATGGGTGGCTCTTACTCGCTGCTCGCTGCGCGAGAACTGGGCGAAAAACTGGCGGCGTGCGTCATCAACTACGGTCGCCTAAGTAGCGACAAAAATGAGCTGGCGACGGTCAAAGCCAGTGTGCTTGGTATCTTCGGCGGTCAAGACCGTGGCATTCCTATTGAGAGCGTGCGTGCATTTGAAACCGCATTGAAAGAACTGGGCAGGAGCGTCGAAATCAAAATCTATGATGACTCAGGGCACGCCTTTATGAATCCCAACAACACGCGCGGCTACAACAAAGCCAATGCAGAAGACGCTTGGCGGCGCACATTAGAATTTTTCAAGAAAACCCTAAAAGGATAATGACCTCGGAGGACGGCATTAGAAAGCAGGCGCAGGAAAAATTTGACCAGAAAACTAAACCGCAAGGCTCTCTTGGCAGATTGGAAGAGCTGGGTGTGCAGCTAGCAGCCGTGCAAAATACCCTCACGCCCCGTGCCAAGCGCAAGCGAATGCTGGTCTTTGCAGCCAGTCACGGCATTGCAGATGAAGGGGTAAGTGCTTACCCAAAGGAAGTCACAGCCCAAATGACCTTGAATTTTCTGCAAGGCGGAGCCGCCATCAATGTGCTGGCAAGGCTGGGTGGAATAGATGTGCGTGTTATCAACGCAGGGGTTGAGGGAGAGTTCTCTACAGTAAGTGCGCCGAACTTTCGCAACGCGCCAATCCGACAAGGCACGCGCAATTTTCTCTATCAGCCCGCAATGACCAAAGAAGAGTGCCAACGGGCACTTGAATTGGGCAAAAGCGAAGTGGAGCAGGCAAAAAGTGAGGGCATAGAGCTATTAGGCATTGGCGAGATGGGCATTGGCAATACCACAGCCGCTTCAGCACTCTGTGCAGCCTTGCTACCTATTCCGACTGAATACTTGGTGGGGCGTGGCACAGGTATTGATGATGAACGATGGGCGCACAAGGTGCAAGTAGTAAAAGCAGCGATAGCGTTGCACCAACCGAGTTGCATCACGCCAGAAGACTGGCTAGCAGCCGTCGGCGGCTACGAAATTGCGGCGATGACGGGCGCAATCCTTGCTGCTTTTGAACAGCAAATTGCGATGGTGGTCGATGGATTTATCGCAACAGCGGCAGCACTGGTCGCAGTTAAGAAAAACCCTGCAGTGAAGTCCGTTTGCTTTTTCGGGCATTGTTCTGATGAAGCAGGGCATCGCTGGGTGCTCTCGCATCTTGGCGTTGAGCCAATTTTGTCCCTAAAGATGCGCTTAGGTGAAGGCACAGGCGCAGCGCTGGCCATGCACATCATTGAAGCAGCGGCAAACCTGCTGACTGAGATGGCAACTTTTGAATCAGCCGGAGTCTCACAGAAAACAGAAGTGCCGAAGACTAAGCACGCTGCTCTCTCCTGAGCATCGCACCTATCTCCGCTCGCAGAGACGCTATCCATGCGACGCCCAATCTGATGAGAGCGTGATTTTTGATTTGAAATTTCAGAGCGTAAATTTGCGGCTCTAATAAAAACGAGAGAAACTTTAAGGTATGGCAAAAAAGGAAGCAAAGACTGCTGCAACCAAGAAGAAAGTGGAGCTTGGCTTTAAGGCTGTGAAGCTCGTCTATTCCACCAAATCACCGAAAACGGGGCACTGGCGATTTTCCGAAAAGCTGGTGAAAATTCCCAGCGGACAGGACGACATAAAGTTTTTGGAGCAGGAAATTAAGAAAGCGTAAAATGTGTTTCCCTTTTGGCTTCTCTTTTTGCAGGAAGCCAAATTTTTTGAGCAAAGCTAAAATGCAAGCTGTTTGCAAAACGGAACACTGCAAATGAAAAGCATTCGCCTTGGGATATTGAGCCTCGATATGGTAGGCTTCTCGGCTTCGGCAGCCTGCGCCATTCACTGTGCAGCGATGCCTTTTCTGGTAACCAGCTTGCCGATGTTGGGGCTTGGGTTTTTAGCTAGTCCACTGGTTGAGCAGCTCTGCATCGTCTTTGGCTTGGTGGTCGGGGTCTTAGCACTGAGGCACGGCTTTCGGCATCACCACAACGCCACGGCTATCCTGATTCTCACCATCGGGTTTGCTGCCATTTTTGTAGCGCACTCTGGCTGGGTCGGTGAAGAGCTGGAGGAAGTGGTAACACCAGTTGGCGCATCGGTCGTGGCACTGGCACACTTAGTAAATTGGCGGCTGAGCCGAAATGCTTGCCAAAGTGAAAACTGCGGACACACTGCTTAATTTTTTTTGAATATTTTTGAAATGCAAATCGTTTGCAGAAAAGGTGTCGCTCTTGTGGTGTATTCAGCTATTGTTGCAAGTGCATTTGCAGAGCCTGCGTGGGCGCAAACAGCAGTGCTTTACGGCACAGTGCGCGACCGTGAAACAGGCGAGCCACTTCCCTCTGCTACAGTGAAGGTGCAGGGCACAGCTCTCTGCACAAAAACCGATGCACAAGGCAAATATCGCTTAGAAGGCGTGCCCATCGGCAGGCTTGAGCTGCAAGCAAGTTTCGTTGGATACAAGCCAGAGACCATCTGGCTGCAGCGAACTGGTGCGGCGCAAGAAGTCAATTTCGCCCTGGAGCCGCACGAAGTAGAGAAAGCAGAAGTGGAGGTTCAATCGGAGCGAGAGCGGGCAGTGCTGCAGGCTGCTACTCAGTCAATTGCAACGATGAGTGCCGCTGACTTGGACAAACATCGTGGGCAGACATTAGGTGAGACGCTCAGTCAGTTGCCGGGCGTAACCATCTTGCAAACTGGCCCCTCTATTGCAAAGCCCGTTGTGCGTGGGTTGCACAGTCAGCGCGTGCTAGTAATAAATGCGGGTGTGCGTCAGGAAGGGCAGCAGTGGGGAGCAGAGCACGCACCAGAGATTGACCCTTTTGCCGTGGCGAAAATTGAAGTGCTAAAAGGTGCGGCTAGCGTCGAGTACGGTGCTGATGCAATTGGCGGTGTAGTTCGCTTGGAGCCACGGTTGCTACCGACTGAAGCCAGTCCCAAAGGTGAACTGACACTCAACCTCTTTAGCAACAACGCTCAAGGGGCATTGTCGGGACTTTTGGAGGGCAAATTAGGCGAGCAGATTGGTTGGCGTGTGCAAGCAAGTTGGCGTCGAGCAGGTGATGCAGCAGCACCAAGTTACTTCCTCACCAATACTGGCTTTACTGAACTCAATTTTTCAGCACACGCTGGTTACACAGGTGATTGGGGAGAACTCACAGCGTATTACAGCCGCTTTTCCACTGAACTGGGGATTTTGAAAAGTGCGCACATTGGTAATGTAACTGACCTTGTGCGCAGTATGCAACGCTTGCAGCCCACTATCACCGACCCATTTTCATTTGCAATTGATTTTCCTCGTCAGCGCATTTCGCATGACTTGGTGTCGCTGCGGGCAAACCTGCAAATGGCGACGCTGGGCAAAGTGCAACTAGCATATGGCTACCAGCAAAATATCCGTCAGGAATTTGATGCCCACGTGCCGATTGGCACTGACCCCAGCCGCCGTGAGGTGCCGGCCTTTGACCTCACGCTCTTTACGCACACTGCTGAAGCACGCTTTCAGCACAGTCCGATTGGCAAGCTTTTAGGCACAATCGGTGTGGCACTAACGGCACAGTCGAACCACAACTTGGGACGTGCGGCATTGATTCCAAACTTTGCGGCCACAACCCTTGGCGGTTTCTGGCGAGAAGAATGGGTGCAGGACAATTGGACGCTAAGCGCAGGCGTGCGATACGATGTGCGCTGGCAGTCGGCTTCGCCCTACGGCAGCAGCCGAATTGCGCAGCAACTGGCACGGGGCGAAATTCCAAACCAGCAGATGTTCCAAACCATAACGGGGGCACTGGGAGCAATCTGGCAGTTTGCCAAAGAGTGGTCACTGGCCGTGAATGTAGCGACAGCGTGGCGACCGCCCAGCATCAATGAGCTGTACAGCGACGGGGTGCATCATGGCACAGCACAATACGAAATTGGCAATCCGCGCCTTGATGTCGAGCGCAGCTTAGGCATTGATGCGACCTTGCGCCACTTCGGCATGCGCACACGCCTCGAGCTTTCTTTCTACCAAAACACAATCCTGAGCTTCATCTACCTCTTTCCACGCGTTGAGCCGATTATCACCATTCGAGGGGCGTTTCCAGCATTTGAGTATCAGCAAGCGAATGCCACGCTGCATGGCGTTGATGGCTTTTTTGAGTGGAAAGTGGCTGAGCATGTAGAGCTGTATGCCTCGCTTGCGCTGGTACGGGGCTGGAACGACAGACAGAATGAACCACTGATTGGGATGCCGTCAGATAGGCTCACGCTGGGCACTCACCTCGACTTACCGGAACTGGCTGGACTGGAAAAGCCTTACCTCGAGATAAGCACAACACTCGTGCGACGGCAAGACTGGTATCCAAAGTTAGAGATGCCAGCGGAGTTGCCGCCTGCAGTCTCTGACCCAGAAGCCTATCAATTTTATGTGCAAAATCTCACTGCACCGCCAGCAGGCTATGGGCTACTGAATCTAACGCTCGGCACAGAGTTTTCGCTGTGGGGACAACGTGCTGCGCTAATTGTCTCCGTGCATAACGCTCTTGACCAGCGCTACCGCAACTATCTCAGCCGCTATCGCTACTTCGCAGATGACCCCGGCAGAAATGTGATTGTGCGCTGGCAAGTCGCGTTTGGAGAGTTTCGCTAAAAATTTTCATTAACCTAAACAGTGGAGGACAATGACTTACACAAAACTGCGAATCGTTCGCAACTCAAGCTTAACCTTGCTGCTCTTGGCGTTGCTAGCACTAACCAGCTGCCGCCGCACCGATAACCCCGCTGATGCAAGAGAGCAGGAGAAAATCACAACGCTCAAACTAAAACTGACGCCGACCACAGGCGGTGCACCAGTAGAAGCCACTTGGCGCGACCTTGATGGGCCAGGAGGCAATCCGCCGACGATTACGCCACTAAACTTGCGTGCAGGGGTAACCTACAACGGCGAAGTGGAAGTCAAGGACGAGTCTAAAAACCCGGCAGAAGACAAGACCGAAGAGATTGAAGAAGAGGGTGATGAGCATCTCTTTATCTACACCGTTGGTGGCAATGCAGCAGGGCGGCTCATCATCACTCGCACCGATAGGGATAGAAACGGACTGGAAATTGGTCTGAAATATCGGGCACAAGTTACTGCAGGCGGTGCGACTGATGGCACCTTGCGCGTGGTGCTCTATCACTATTCTGGCTCTGTGCGCAAAACCGCTGCCTATTCACCCAGCAACGAAATTGACATTGACGCTACATTTCGTGTAAATATCGCTGCACAGTAAAAAGTGGAATTCTCGCAGAGGGGCAGTCTCCCCCGTCCTGCCTCTATGCAAAAAACGTGAGCAAGCATCAAGCTGACTACTGTCACCCAACAGGGGCGTAATAGTGAGGGAACATCATAGCCATCTCTGCAACAGGCCACTTACAGGCGGGAAAGGAATGCAGGCAATTATTAAATTTGCTGCAAAAACGGTTCACCGCTTAGAATGTCAGAACAACCAACCACCGTCATCACGGGTGCTGCAGGGTTCTTAGGCTCACACCTTTGCGACCGCTTTCTCCAAGAAGGACATCGAGTGATTGGTATTGATAACTTCATTACAGGCAGCCCTGACAACATTGCACATCTGTTTGGCAACCCAAACTTCAAGTTTATTCGCCACGATGTCTCAAATTTTATTTATGTGGAGGGACGAGTCGATAACGTCCTGCACTTTGCCTCGCCTGCTAGCCCAGTTGATTATGTCAAAATCCCGATTCAAACGCTAAAAGTTGGCTCGCTAGGCACGCATAACACGCTGGGCTTGGCTAAGGCTAAAAAAGCACGCTACATGCTGGCTTCGACATCTGAAGTCTATGGCGACCCGCTCGAGCACCCGCAAAAAGAAACTTACTGGGGGCATGTCAATCCAATCGGCATACGCGGTTGCTACGACGAAGCCAAGCGCTTTGCCGAAGCGATGACAATGGCCTATCACCGCCATCACGGCTTGGACACACGCATTCTACGCATCTTTAACACCTACGGGGAACGAATGCGCTTGGATGATGGACGCGCATTACCGTCGTTTGTGAGTTCCGCCATCAAAGGCGAACCGATGACCGTGTTTGGCGATGGTTCACAGACAAGAAGTTTCTGCTATGTCTCTGACCTCGTGGAAGGCGTCTGGCGACTCTTGCACACCGAGATTTACGAGCCTGTAAACATTGGTAACCCGAGTGAGATTACGATTTTGGATTTTGCAAAGGAAGTGCAAGCGATTGTGCGTGAGCTAACTGGTAAGGAAGTTCCAATTACATTTAAGCCATTGCCAGCCGACGACCCCAGGCAACGCCGCCCTGACATTACCCGTGCGCGTGAAGTCTTAGGATGGGAGCCAAAAGTAGACCGCGCCGAAGGCTTGCGCCGCACGATTACATACTTCCTAAAACAAGCTGGGCAGCTTCCTGACTGAAAATGCTCGCACGCTTGCGCTCAAATGGCTTTCCTATTCTTCGGATTGGACTCTATGTCCTCATTGCCGTTGCAATTTTGCTCGAAGCAATCAAGCCCATTCATCGCGGCAAAGACTTGGGCGTGTTTATTCATGCCGCACGCCTGATGTTGGAGAAGAAAAACATCTACCAAATTCCAACGCCCGAAGGACACCCATACAAGTATCCGCCGTTTTATGCCGTGCTACACATTCCGCTGGTATTTGTGCCCGTAGAACTGGCTGTCGTGGCTTGGAATGTCTTTACTGTGGTGCTCTTTTCGCTCTCGCTCCGCTGGTTTTACGAATACCTGACTGGCGAGACCTTTTCTACGCTTCCTCTGAAGCAACAGTGGATATTAGGCACGCTGACCACGTTGCTATGTGCGCGCTTTGTGCTCTATCATCTGACACTGGCGCAAGCGAACATTCCCGTTATGGCGCTTAGCATTTGGGCACTGCGATGCCTGCGTCAAAACAAAGCCATCGCAGGGGGCTTCTGGCTGGGTCTGGCAATTGCAATCAAGCTACTTGTGGCGCCACTGGCTTTCTGGCTACTTTTGCAGCGCAGGGTGCGTGCGCTCGGGGGAGTCATGCTTGGCGTCGCTGCATCCGTGCTCTTCCCGACGATTGTGTTGGGCGTGGAAACCAATGTGGCCTATCACCGCGATTGGCTACAAGATTTCTTCTTCGGCAAACTTCACCGCTTGGAAGAGTGGACAGATGTAACAAATGTCTCGCCTCATGTGCAGCTCTATCGCTGGTTTAGTGATGCAGTGGCGTTTGAACATAACGGAAACCCTGTGCGCCTGACGCTCTGGCACATCTCGCCAGAGATGCTGCAACTGGCGAGTGCGCTGCTCACGCTTGCACTGCTCAGCATCATACCGTTGTATGCCTTCTGTTTTCGCAATTATAGCGCGCTTGTAAGGGAAGGGGGTGGGGCGGCACTGGTTTTTGCCTTGATTCCACTGCTGGCAAGCATCTCACAAAAGCACTATTTCGTTCTGCTCATGCCCAGTTGCCTCTATGCTGCCTACCTTTGGCATCTTCGGCGCTTGCAGAGCCGCAGGTTTTACTGGCTTGTGGCGCTATTTTTTGCAACCACGACACTCACTGCCGATGGCTTTTGCGGAATGTATCTCAGCCAATTGCTGACGGGACATGGTATCCTCCCTTTCGGCGTTCTACTGATGATTGCTGCACTGTTTTGCGCAGGCTTTGATTTGGAGAAAACGCTGCACGCTGCCCGAAGTGGCAACGGAGAAAGTAACTTGCAGCGTGCGATGGTCGCTTCAAGCTTAATTGCCACCACAAAAAAACCAACTGCACAATGATTTTGCTCGATGGCAAAAAAATCTCAGACGAGATTAAGTCTGAGCTTGCGCAGCAAATTGCGGCGCTGCGTGCGCAAACGGGTGAGGTGCCTGGATTAGCAGTGATCTTAGTGGGTGAAAATCCTGCTTCACAGATTTATGTGCGCAACAAAGCAAAGGCATGCGCTGAGGTCGGGATTCGCTCTACGGTCATTGAACTGCCGGAGCATATTTCGCAGGCAGAGCTTTTGGAGAAAATTGCAGCACTAAACGCCGATGCGTCGGTGCATGGCATTTTGGTGCAGCAGCCTTTGCCTAAGCAGATTGATGACTTTGCTGTAACGCTAGCGATTGCACCCCACAAGGATGTGGACGGCTTTCACCCAGAAAATGTAGGGCGACTGGTAATTGGTCGTCTCGAGGATTGCTTTGTGAGCTGCACGCCTTTCGGGGTGTTGGAACTTTTGAGGCGATACCGAATTGAAACGGCAGGCAAGCACTGTGTGGTTTTAGGGCGCAGCAATATCGTTGGCAAGCCAATGGCAAACCTGATGCTACAGAAATTGGAGGGAATGAACGCAACGGTTACCGTTTGCCACTCGGCTTCGCACGATATTCCATCGCTGACTAAGCAAGCAGACATCTTGATTGCGGCAATTGGCAAGGCGCACTTTGTGAAGGCAGAAATGGTGAAAGCAGGAGCCGTCGTGATTGACGTGGGTATTAACCGCATTGCCGATTCGACAACCAAGTCAGGCACACGCATTGTAGGTGATGTAGATTTTGATGCCGTCTCAAAGGTTGCTTCAGCGATTACGCCTGTGCCCGGCGGCGTTGGCCCAATGACGATTGCTATGCTGTTGCAGAACACCGTGAAATCCTTTTTGCGCATGATGCAAAAGTCATAAGAAATCGGCACAGAGATGCACTGAAAGTGCGCTCGAGCGCTCTGACCTACATCTCAACACAAACTGACAATGCGACACAAGACCTTTCTTTTCACTACAATTGCATGTGCGTGGCTGCTGAGCCTGCTCCACTTCTATGGCTGTGGAGGGTCAAGCTCCCAGCCTATGCGTCCGAAAATTGGCTATGTGCTCATGGTGCGAGATGCCACGCTGGAAGAAGCCCGTCGCGGTTTCTTTGATGCCTTGCGCGACTCTGGCTTTGAGCAGGGAAAAACGCTCGAGGTAATTGACCAGAATGCTGAGGGCGACATTGCAAATCTCAATCAAATTCTGGACTACTTTTTAGCGCAACGCGTGATGCTCATTGCCACAAATCCGACTGTTGCAACCGTTGCCGCCGTGAGCAAAACGCAAACTGTGCCAATTTGTATGATGGTCTCACCGCGCCCTGACTTAGCGGCGCTTTCAAAGTCGCCAAGCGAAGCGCCTAAGAATCTGTTTGGCGTCTATGAAACCCTAAGCTACATTGATACCAGCATCGCCCTCATCAAAGATGTGTTCCCAAATGCCAAGCGTATCGGCACGATTTTTAACACCAGTGAGCCAAACTCGGTCAATGCAATGAACCGACTGCGCGCAATGTGCAACCTCTTGGGGTATGAGCTAATTGAAGCAGGTATCACGAACTCAAACGAATCCCAGCAAGCCGCACAGAATTTGCTGTCCAAAAACATCGATGTGTTTTTTGCCTTGCCAGACAACATTATTTTCTCCAGCTTCGAGACCATCAAGCAAACACTGGACAGCAAGCGTGTGCCAATTGTGACCTCTGAAGTTGGACTGGTAAAGCGGGGAGCACTCTTTGCCTACGGAGCAGATATGTATGAATGGGGTCGGCAGGCAGGTCAAATTGCAGTTCGCATTCTTAGGGGCGAATCAGGACGGCTGGAAGAGGTGCGCGTGCGCAAACGCGTCTTCAATGCCCGCATTGCCGAAACCTTCAATCTCCCTATTCCAGAAAGCTTTCAGCGGCTCTGATTCGCACTCGAGTAGCCGAACTTGTGCTGCAAGGCGCGCACCACAGGCGGCGGCACAAAATCAGAAACATCACCGCCCAAGCTTGCAACTTCCCGAATGATGGAGGAAGTAAGGTAAGTGTATTTTTCATTCGGCATCAAAAATACGGTGGTAATCTCTGGACAGAGATGGCGATTCATTAGCGCAATTTGAAACTCATACTCAAAATCTGCAACCTGACGCAAGCCGCGAATAATAGCGTGGGCACCTTTTTTTCGTGCATAGTCAATAAGCAACCCGCCCTCGAATTTCTCCACATACACACGCTCATAGTTTGCAACGGATTCCTGTATCATCGCAAGGCGTTCATCAAGCGTAAAGAGCGTTTTTTTCTGGCTATTGACAGCTACAACAATGCTAACCTCATCAAAGATGCTGAGTGCACGCTCCAGCACGTCAATATGCCCGAAAGTAAATGGGTCAAAAGTGCCCGGATAGATTGCGTGTTTCATCTCGACTGGCTTTCTTGGCGCCGATGGGCACGCTCTCTTTTAGTGTGCTGCAGGCGCTGGTTTATCGTTCGGAGAAAAGAAACTCAAGACGGTCGTGCCGAATGTTTTTTGCAGTTCAAACTCACGGTGCATTGCAAATTGCTGGCTCCGATGATGCTCCAAAACAAGATAGCCGCCTTCTCGGAGTAAGTTGCGTGAAAAAATTTTCTCGAGCAAACGGTGATGCGCACTGAATTTGTAAGGCGGATCTGCAAAGATGAGGTCGTACTGCTCAGTGGTCTTGTCCAAAAAATGCATTGCGTCAATACGCCAAACTTTGGCTTGTGCACTAAGTGAGAAGGCAGCCAAAGATTGCTGAATGGCTCTGGCGGCTTCAGGGAGATGCTCGACAAAGGTGCAAAATGCAGCGCCACGGCTAAGGGCTTCTATACCCAAAATACCACTGCCAGCAAAGAGGTCGAGTACATAGAGATTCTCAAAATCAATGCGAGCGGCTAAGGTGTCAAAAAGGGTTTGCCGCACTCGGTCGGTTGTGGGACGCACATCTTGAGAACTGATGGTGCGAACAGTGCGCCGCTTCAATTTGCCTGCAATGATTCGCATCGTCGCAAAGTGAGAAGTTGTGCCGCACCTGTCTCCAAAAAATAGGCTCAGAAAGTTATGCAGACTTCAAAAATCGCCGAATTGCGTAGGTGGCAATTCCAGCAAGGCTTTTTCTGCCAGTTCCTTTGAAGGTGGCTTGCCATGCCAATTGCTACCGTCAGGCATTGTGCCTTCAAAGAAAGAGACCCCCTTGCCCATTGTGGTTTTTGCCAAAATCACAACTGGCTTACCATGCCCACATTGGGCTTGTGCAGCTTTGACAGTATCAATCACGCTGGCCATAGAATTACCGTCGCAATGAAACACATGCCAGCCGAAGGCTTCCCACTTGTCTGCAAACGGTTCGATATTCATCACTTTGCTCACTTCGCCATCAATCTGCTGATTGTTCCAATCCACAATACCGATGAGGTTATCAACCTTGTGATGGGCGGCAAACATGGCCGCTTCCCAGATTTGCCCTTCTTGGCACTCGCCATCACCCATTAGGCAATAGACAAGGTATGGGTTTTTGTCCAAGCGAAAGGCCAGTGCAGCACCCACAGCGACGGAAAGCCCTTGCCCCAGCGAGCCAGAGGCTACGCGAATGCCGGGCAAGTGCGTATCGGTGGCAGGGTGTCCTTGCAAGCGAGAGTTGATTTTGCGAAATGTAGCAAGCTCAGAGAGGGGAAAGTAGCCAGCGCGTGCCAACGCTGCATACCAAATCGGTGAAATGTGTCCGTTGGAGAGGAACAGAAAGTCTTGGTCTTTGCCGCTCCAAAAAGTCTCGGGATTGTGGCGCAAAAGATGAAAGTAAAGCGCGGTGAAAACGTCGGCCATACCCAGTGAACCGCCTGTATGACCTGACTGCGCCATAGCCAGCATTCGCACCACATCACGACGGAGTTGGCGGGCCAGTTCTTCCAGTTCTTCAAGGGTGTTGAGGCGGGAGACAGTTCTGCCTTTTGAAGGCTGCAAGGCAGGCGGGTCTATGACAGCTATCATCTTTGCTGGTGTATTTGAATTGTTGGTCTCGAAAACTGCTATAAAAAGGAAACAAAAATTTACCCAAAGCGTTGGTGATGCGCTTCACCGTAGCAAGCCTCACTCTGACAGCGCCAAGCAAAAAGGGGAGAAAAAGCCGACGAGACTGGCACTCACTTTGCAAGTTCTCTTCCGGCATTGCGAAGATACCAGTATCCTTTGTATCGCACAAAGAGCACATCTCTGCCTTTGCGTTCAAAATAGGCACAACTGAATTCATCGTTCCACTCTGGACTGCGTCCCTTAACTTCTTGCAGCGCCGCTTGGAGTGCTGGCGCATTCATCTTGAACTGTGCTATCAGCGCTTCAAACGAAACCTTAGAAAGCGTCTGGTCTACATCAGGTGGGTAAAAATAGCGTGCAATGAGGGTGTGGTAGTCTTCGGATTTCAGCAGAGCTAACATTGAGTCAATTGTAGCTTTAACTTCCTGTTCTGCTTCAAGCCTTGCCTTGTGTGCAAGAGCCGCATCACGCTGCTTTACTGGATACTGCGCCACGGCCGACTTGGCGAAAGTGGCAAGTAAAGCGAAGAGTATTGCATAGCTCTGCGGTGTGTGCATCTTCAAGTTGCTATCCACCTTTGAAGGCTTCTTTCATTACATCACGGTGTGCGAGCAAGATAAGTCCTGAGAGAAAAATGATAAAAGGTAAGGCTTCGACTGGCTCAAAGAGTGGCACAATGAGCACAACAGAGACTGTGGCAGCAATGTTGCAGAAGTGTAGTTTTCGTGAGTATAGCCACGCCAGCACCCAGACAACAAGCCAAGCAATAAGCATAGATTTCATAAAGAGCAACGTGGCACCTGCAGCCGTCGCTAAACCACGCCCCCCTTTGAAGCCAAGCCAGATGCTGTAGCAATGCCCTAGCACGGCAAAGAAGGTTGCCCACATCTTAGGGGCCAGTGCCTCTTTGCCCGATAATCCCGTGCTAAAATAAGCGTCTGCTAGTAACACTACGGCGACGCCTTTCAGCGCATCTAAGACGCCCACCGTAATACCAATCGCTTTCGAGCCAGTGACATCGTAGCTGTTCATCGCACCCACGTTGCCTGTGCCCAGTGTTCGAATGTCTTTGCCCGTCAAGGCTTTGAGAATCAAAAACGCAAAGGGAATAGAGCCGATAAGGTATGACAAAGCAGCTAAGAGAAATGCATCCCACATATCGGTATTCAGCGTAACGGTGTCTTGTGCGAAACGGTTTTTGCTTTTCTCACCCAGCGATAAATCAAAAAGCCAATAAGCGCAAAAACTACGACGGTAAGGAGCGTGCCATAAGTCGTGATATAGTCGCCTAGTGTCTCCCAATTGTCGCCCAGAAGGTAACCGCCGAAAACCAGCAAGATGTTCCAGCTGACGGCACTGATGGCAGCGCAAAGGTGCGTCAGCAGTGGATTGAGGCGCGAAAACCCAGCGGAAATGGAGATAATGGAGCGTGAGCCAGTTAGGAATCGATTCGCAAGAATAAGTCCGTAGCCATACTTTGCAAATCGTGTGCGAATCTCGGGTAAGTGCTCAGCAGGAAAGAATCGCTGCACAAGCCGTGCAATGCGTGAATTGAGTTTAGCATTCGGCTCACCGTGAAAGCGCAAGGAAACCCAGTATCCGATGCCATACATAGTAGCAAAACCCAACACCGACCCCGCACTTGCCCACATGACGCAAGCAGCAAATGAAAGGTCAGTATGCGGCACGAGTGTGCCAACAAACGCAACCGGCATATCGCCCGGAATAGGTGGTACGACATTTTCCAGATACGCAATCGTAAAGAGCGAAAGATATATGGCGCTGCTGTCCAGTGTTTTGATAAGTGTGATGATGTCTTCAAGCATAATAGTGTGCGATTAATCTCAGCCCAAAAGTCGTCGTCTCACTTCTTGATAGGCTTCCTCGACTTTGCCTAAGTCGAATCGGAAGCGGTCTTTGTCGAGTTTTTCGCCCGTCTGGGCGTCCCAGAGACGGCAGGTGTCGGGGCTAATTTCATCACCGAGCAAAATCTCTGTTCTGCCATCGAGCGTGTGGAATCGCCCAAACTCTAACTTGAAGTCCACAAGTTTCAAATCTTTTTGTAGAAATAAGTCTTGTAGCACCGCATTGACCTTTGATGCCAGCTGGCGGAGCTTTTCAAGCTCTTCGCGTGAGGCAAGTCCCAGCACAGCCGCATGGTCATCATTGAGTAGTGGGTCACCCAGTGCGTCGTTTTTGAAGTAGAACTCGATAATTGGCGTTGGCAATTCATCACCTTCTTTGAAACCGTAGCGCTTGACCAGCGAACCGGCCGCAATGTTGCGCGTGACGACCTCAATTTTGATAATCTCCAGCTTTTTGCAGAGCATGTCTCGCTCTGAGAGCTTGCTGACAAAATGCGTTGGAATGCCAAAATCAGTCAGGTATGAGAAAAGAAAACACGAAAGTTCATTATTGACGATGCCTTTGCCCGCAATCGTGCCGCGCTTTTCGGCATTAAATGCTGTTGCATCGTCTTTGAACTCCTGAATAATGAGCGAGGGATTTGAGGTCGCATAAACCTTTTTGGCTTTGCCTTCGTAGAGCAATTCTTTTTTGGCAATGTGAGCAAGTGTGGTCATAGTGGTTTGTGCTTTAACTATGGGCTTCAAACTTATAGATTCATCTAAGATAATCCAATCCGCTGCGCAGGTGCGGCGGAAGCGGTGCGTAAGGTTGTGCTGCGGCGACCGTCTTTGCTACTGGGAAGGTAAGCGTATCACATCAAGCATTACTGCTTCGCTTTTCAGTAAGCGTAGTGTATTTTGGATAGTAGGTTTCTCCCACCGAGTGTGCAAACGACGCTGAGAATGGAATTCTACGAGCGAATCAAGCAGGCGCTTGTGGCGCTGTCGAACCTCTCGAATGCATCACTCCGCCAACATCTTTTGGGAGCGCTGTGGGAGACGCTCCGCTCGCATCATAGTGTTCCGATGACGGCTGGCGAGGAAGCCACCTTTCTTTACTTCGGTCATGCCGATACGGTGCACTGGCACGGCGACTTCAACCAGTGGGGCGGACAAAAGGGTATGGTCACCGAAGGCAAGCGACTGGGTAAATCAGACCTCTGGCTTTTGGAAAAGGTGTTTCCGGCTGATGCAAGGCTGGATTACAAAATTGTGCTCAATCACCGTGAATGGCTCTTGGACCCTGCCAATCCGTATCGGTGCAAAAGTGGCTTCGGCTACAGCTCAGAGCTGCGAATGCCACGCTATGTGTATCCCATATCCAGTTTGCGCCGACCTGATGTGCCAAGAGGCACAATGAGCGAGACGCTGCGCTTGCAAAGTCGCCATTTGGGCTATGCGGTGGCAATTCAAGTTTATCTTCCTTTTGGCTATGAGCGACTAAGTCGCCTGCCGGCTCTGTATGTAACCGATGGGCACGAATACGCTGATGATGAAATGGGGGCACTATGCACCACACTCGATAACCTGATTTACGACAAGCGCCTTGAACCTGTAGTGGCTGTCTTCATTGACCCGCGCAATCCTGACAACCCGAATGAAAACCGACGGCTTGAAGAGTATCCAGCAAATCCCAAGTTTCTAAAATTTGTAACCAAAGAGGTTGTGCCGCTAATTGACGCACTGTTCAATACAGATGCAAAGGCTTCAGCACGTGCTTTTATTGGCACATCGTTTGGCGGTTTGTGTGCAGCCTATGTAGGCATCAAAGCGCCAGATGTGTTCCAGCAAATTGGGGTGCAATCGCCTTCATTTTGGAAATATCCAGAGATTTTCGAACTCTATGAAAAGTCGCCCCGTTTGCCGCTTAGGATTTACATCAGCTCTGGCACCATTCACGACACTGCGTTGCGAGCACGCCAGATGCACGATGTGCTTACACGCAAGGGCTATGAGCACTTTTACCGTGAGACCAATGAGAGCCACTCTTGGGGCACATGGCGCGGAACACTGGAGGAAATGATGCTCTACTTTTTTGGCAAGCCTACTTCTACGCAAGTGCTCAGACCGCGTCCTGAAAATGACACCAATTTCAAGCTCTCCGCAATGCCCGCCATAACCCAGATTCATTACACACTTGCCCAGCGAGAAAAAGTAACCATTCAGCTCTATGACCTTTCTGGAAAGGAACTCGGTCGGCTTGCGTGCAAAGCGCAAAAGCGAGGGCACCACACCGTTGACTTACCCAAGCTTGATGCGGGGCTTTACTTTTATCGCCTGCAAATCGGGGCAATGTGCAAAACGCAGCTCTTCAAAGTGACATGACACTTTGAGAAAGAAAGGTGCTGGCTGTGCAAACTAATCAGGGAACATTTCCTTGATGCGGCTTTCTACGGCTTCGTGTTTGGCGCGTCCTTCTTTGTAGCCCATTGCAGCGTAAAACTCTGCGTCATAGTTACGCGTGCGAATCACAACGGGCATTGGCAAGGCATGCCCAAGTATCAAGGCTTGCTGGCGAGTGTCGAGGCTGGCAAGAATGTTGCGCATCCCACCAGCATTGCTCACACCGCTGAGCGCTGCGTTGATGTCTTTTTCATCCGAAAGCGCTGCGATGATTTTTGTGCCAATCTGGCTCAGAATTTCATCGTCAATGCCAGACGGGCGCTGGTCGACCAGCAAAAGTGAGACATAATACTTGCGAAGTTCTCGAGCAATTTTGCCAAATGAAGTCTGTGAAGCGGCACGTGGATTTAGAAACTTATGCGCTTCTTCAACAGCGATAACAAGTTGCTTGGGTTTATCCAGTTTGTTCTGGGTGCGCAAAAAGGTATCGGTTGCGTCTTTGTAGGCTTCCTCTACACGGCGTGTGATCACATTGGCGACAAGCAAGTAGCTAATCATATCTTCATACTTACCGAACTCTACCACGACACTCACGCCGCGGCGCAAATCGCTAATGAGGTCATCAATGATATTAAGCTTGCCTGCTTGTGGCTCAAAGTCTAAGAATTTGCACTGCGTGCGCAGCCTTTCCATACGTCGCCAGAGCGCTTGCATGGAGGAGTAGAGCAAGTTTTTTCGGTCTGCAAACTGCATAGCTTGCTCAGGGTCGTCCATCAGGCGCATAAATTCACCAAGCCAATTTGCACCGAAGGCTTGTTTAAGAATGCTGGTGTATTCTGCAGCAGTCGGATTGAGGCGCAGCTCTTCTTGAAGAAGCAAAATGTCTTCTGGCTCGATTTGGTCAATGCCGAGCCGGACTTCGCGGTCGCAATGTGCGCCACGTCGGCGCGTGCCTTCAGGGTCAAGCGAGTAAATCTTAACCTTGCCACGCGACGCAAAGAGCGGCTGCAACCCTTTAACCGACGACTGTCCCTCGCCTTCAAATGTGCCCTTTGTGCCATATTCATTGTGCATATCAAAAACCAGTGCAACTGCAGCATCAGTTTTGATAAGTCCAGCAAGCAACAGGCGTGTGATGAAGGTTTTGCCTGTTCCTGTGCGACCAAAGACAGCGCTGCTGCGCTCAGCAAAGCGCTCCATATCCAAGCAAACAGGCTGCTTCATATCGAGCGGCGTGCCAATGAAGAAATACTTGCGCCCTTGCGCTGCATTCTGTGACTCCGATCCAAACACAAGCGCAATATCGTCATCAGTGGCTTCAGCTACAGAAGCAAAGTGAGATGGAATCGTTTTCACTGGCTCCAAAATGGCAGGACGAGCGTGCTTGTCGCACATCAGCATTGGACGCAGCGACACAACCGTATAAGCCAATGAGCCTGAGACAACCTGCCGAATAAGGTCATGCTGAAAGTCTGGCGGATTGGAAAGCAGACTATCGTTGCTGGCAGCAAGGCGAATGTCGGTAATGATGGAAAAGAAGTCATACTGCCTGCCTTCCACAACTAAAAACTTCCCTGCTTTGATGCTCTCGAGAGGCACATGCTCCAAGAGCTTCATTTCCAATCCTTCCAGCAAAGAACCACGAATAACTTTGCCCAGTATGGTTCTATCCATTGTTCCTTCACTCCATAGTTATTTTTTCTTCAACCTTGTCGCTTTCGCCTTTGATGCGCTCTGTTTCTGCTTAGTAGCGGCTGCTGATTTGGTCGATTGCTTAACTTGGCGCTTCGCTAAGGTAGATTTTGCACTGGCTTTTGTGCGGGCTGCTGGAGCTGCTTTCTTCTTAGCTGATGCAGTGCGTTTTGAGGACGGTGAAGCAACTTTGCCTGAGGAAGCCTTGACGGCTTTTTTCGCGGTTTTCTTCTTTGCTTGTGCTGCAGCTGATTGTCTAGCAGCCAATTTCTTAGAAGCGGCGCGTGATGCTTTGGCAGTCGCAGGTGTAGCGGGAGGCAATTCCTTAGAACGCCCGTTGATAATTTCTTCGGTAAGTGCCTCAGCAAGAGCACGCGCTTCTTGCTCTTCCTCATGCTCTGGTGCAGGCTTCTGCTGATGTGATTGCTGCACATACCGCACAAACGCAGCGTGTAGCTCATGCGCCAATTCTTTGTCGTCACTTTCTAACGCTTGAAAGTAGTGCTGCGCCATTCCAATTCCAGTGTCCAGCACTGTGCCTGACTCATAGACAGCGCCCATCTCAACATTTACAATCCAAACATCATACTTTGGCTCACTGTCCTCATCGTTCTCATAGACTTGATAAAACTCACAGTGCGCAATGCCTGCTTCACCTTCAGTTATGAACATGTCTTCAATGGACTTCGGCGCCTTGCCAAACCACTTCGGATAGGCATCGAAGAGTTGCGCACGCTGCACTTCGGAGAGTTCTTCAAGGTTATCGGGGGTAACGTCGAGCTTCTTTTCAAATCTAAGCATAGCGAAAAATGGTTGGTTGCTGCACCGTCGCCATATAGGTGCAGAGGAATTTAGCCGAAAGAAAATACATCTTAGCTAAATCATTTCGCAAAGTATCGCCTGCTTGAAGGCAGCGGTGTTTCAAACCCTCGGAGCGTGCTGCCTACCCGACCCTTCTGCAGCTTAAAAAATCGTCCAAAACGACTACTGAGCTACTCAAAACGGCTGCAGTAAAGGCGGAAGGCAGTGTAACTTGCTCCTGCAACTCATAAACCTTTTGGGAGTGCAAGTATGAAGTGCGATGTAGCAGTTATTGGCGGAGGGCCGGGCGGCGCAACGGCAGCAAACGAGCTGGCTAAAGCAGGCGTTGATGTCGTGTTGATTGAGCGCAACCTTAACAATGCAAAACCTTGCGGGGGCGCAATTCCACTGGGCTTAATTGAGGAGTTTGAGATTCCAGATGAGCTGGTGGAGCGCAAGGTAACACAAATGGCGGTGCGCTCGCCGAAAGGACGCATCATTGAAATGTCAATGCCAAACGGGTATGTCGGAATGGTGCGCCGTGAGCGATTTGATAAGTTCTTGCGGGAGCGCGCGGCACAGTCGGGTGCCGAACTGCTCGAAGCGAAAATGCAGAGCGTAAAAGCAGTAGGAGACGGCTACACCATTTCAGTCGATGCAACCGGTCAAGGCATCTCGCAAATTCAGGCGAAGTTTGTGCTCGGTGCCGACGGAGCAAACTCCAAAACCGCACACGACCTGTCTTTTCCACCCAATGAATTCAAAGCAGTCGCTCTTCAGCAGCGCTTCCACTATGCGCCTGAGCTGGCGCGATACCAAAATCTGGTGGAGATTTGGTTCGATGGAGAAGTCTCACCCGATTTTTATGCGTGGGTGTTTCCAAAAGCCGACCATATTGCCGTAGGCACAGGCACTGAAGATACACGTGGCAACATCAAACAACTGCAAAAACGCTTCCGCGAAAAGCTCCAGCTTCACATGGAGCCTTACTATGAAGAAGCGGCTAAAATTCCAATGCATCCACGCAAGCTCTTTGCGCGTGACACTGTCGCACTCATCGGCGATGCAGCAGGACTGGTAACCCCCTCTAACGGCGAAGGCATTTTCTTTGCGATGAAAAGCGGTAAGATGGCGGCTCACACTTTGCTGGATATTCTTGCCAAAAGAGAGCAATCTCTCTCGAGATACGAGAAAACCTTCCGTAGAACTTATTTCACGATATATGCAGGCTTAGCTCTCCTGCAATGGGTGTATTATCGCAACGACCGCTTGCGCGAAAGTTTCGTAGCAATCTGCGAAGACAAGCACGTGCAGCAAATTACCTTCGACTCTTATCTCTACAAGAAAATGGTGCCAGCCCCGCTTTGGGTGCAGGCCAAAATCACGGCAAAAAATCTCTACCACCTTGTGCGGGGGCACTAAGCCACGCTTGTGTGTGCAGCAGAAGTGCTCCTTCCCCTTGATTCTACAATTTCGCAGTGCAGCAGGGCAAGAGGGGTGGTAGCGCAAAGAGACGATTGCACTCCACCTGCTTGCTCAGGTGCACAGCGTCAAGGCTCTGAGCGACCGCTGTGTGTGTGGTCGTTTAGTGCTGCATTGTCGGTCTGTCTCAGCTATGGCTGGCTCCACCTTTTCAAACCCGAAAAAATCCCTATCTTTAAAGTTTCACAACTTAAACAATGCCCGAACTATGCTCGCTTATCAGCGCACCATTAAAAGAGAGGTCTCAATTTGGGGCTGGGGACTGCACACAGGGCAGGAGTGTATGATTACCTTCAAGCCTGCACCTGAAGATTATGGCTACCGCTTTGTGCGTGCCGATATGCCAGATTCACCAGAAATCCCAGCAGATATTGACCATGTGGTAGATATTCGGCGCGGCACGACCATCGCAGTCGGTGAAGCTAAGGTGCATACTACAGAGCACGTGCTTGCAGCACTGTACGGCTTGCAAATTGATAACTGCCGCATTGAGCTAACTGGTCCTGAGCCACCTGTCTTAGATGGCAGTAGCAAACCTTTTGTCGATGCGCTGCTTTCTGTTGGTTTCGAGCAGCAGTCTGCACCTAAAAATTACCTCATCATTGATGAAACGGTCGAATATGTCGATGAAGCGCGCGGCGTGCATATTGTAGGGCTACCCTTAGATGGCTTTCGCGCCACCATTATGATTGATTACAAAAACCCTGCGCTCGGCTCACAGCACACAGGTATTTTCGATATGGAAAAGGAGTTTGCGACCGAGTTTGCTGGAGCGCGCACCTTCTGCTTTCTGAGTGAAGTTGCCGAGCTGGCTAATCAAGGGCTAATCAAAGGCGCAGATATTGACAATGCAATTGTGATTGTCGACCGCCCCTTCTCACAAAGCGAACTGGATGACTTAGCCCGCAAGCTGTCCAGAAACAAAAACGGTGTGCATCTTGAAATCGGCGAAAATGGAATTCTCAACAACCGCCAACTGCGCTATCCCAATGAACCAGCACGACACAAGCTTTTAGACTTGCTGGGCGACTTAGCCTTAATTGGAATGCCAATTAAAGCGCAGATTTTGGCTGCACGTCCAGGACATGCTGCCAATGTGGAGTTTGTAAAGAAACTGCGCAAACTCATTGAGAAAAATAAACTCACACGCAAGTATCAGCATGAGCGGCGCGCGGGCATTGTCTTCGATGCAGCAGCAATTGCGCGCATTTTGCCACACCGCTATCCTTTTCTGCTCATAGACCGCATTCTGGAGTTCAAACTCGATGAAAAAATCGTAGCGGTGAAAAACGTAACCATCAACGAACCCTTCTTTCAGGGGCATTTTCCGGGTAACCCAATTATGCCCGGCGTGCTCATTTTGGAGGCGATGGCGCAATCAGGCGGCATTTTGCTACTTAACGGCAACGAGGGCTTTCAAGATAAAGATGTCTATTTTATGGGCATTGACAAAGCACGCTTCCGCAAACCCGTCACGCCCGGCGACACGCTCATTATTGAGTCTGTTGTAAAGAATCGTCGAAAAAGCGTCTGCCAATTTGTCTCGCAAGCTTTTGTGAGAGGTGAGCTGGTATGCGAGGCAGAATTAATGGCGACAGTTGTGCCCAGACAAAGAACCGAAAACGGCAAGTCTGTGCATCTCGAGAGTAAGTAACAGACTTTGCCACATGCGGCGTCTCAAAGGAAACTCTTATGCACTAAAGGCAGAAGCTATGCGAATCGGGAATCTTCAATTCACGCAGCCGATTGTCTTAGCACCGATGGAAGATGTAACCGATCCATCGTTTCGACGCTTGTGTAAGCGCTTTGGCGCCGACATTGTCTATACGGAATTCATCAGTTCTGAAGGCTTGGTGCGCGGCGCAGCTAAATCTATGCGCAAGCTCAAGGTTTTCGATGACGAGCGCCCGGTAGCTATTCAAATTTTCGGCAATCAGGTCGAGGCAATGGTAGAAGCAGCGCTGATTGCCGAAGCTGCAAATCCTGACTTCATTGACATTAATTATGGCTGTCCCACAAAGCAAGTGGCAGGGCGTGGGGCAGGTTCTGGACTGCTTTGCAATCCGAAGCTGATGGAAGAGATTACCTCAGCGGTGGTCAAAGCGGTCAAGCTCCCTGTGACAGCAAAAACCCGCATCGGTTGGGACGAAAATTCCATTTCCATTTTGGACACCGTCAAGCGCTTGGAGGGCTGTGGGATTCAAGCGCTCACCATTCACGGACGCACACGCGCGCAGATGTTCAAAGGAACGGCTAACTGGGAGTGGATTGCACGTGCCAAAGAAATTGCTACCATTCCCATCATTGGTAATGGCGACATCTGGCAAGCATCTGACGTCGTGCGACGCTTTGCAGAAACCAAAGTCGATGGCGTGATGATTGGTCGTGGCGCAATTGGCAACCCGTTTATCTTCCGAGAAGCCAAGCACCTTTTGCAAACAGGGCAGCCGCTGCCACCACCAACCCACCATGAGCGCATTCAAGTTGCAATGGAGCACCTTCGAATGTCGGTCGAGTGGAAAGGGGAAAAGTATGGGGTGCTGGAAATGCGTCGTCATTACTCGAGCTACCTGAGAGGGTTACCGAATGTGAGCAAAGTGCGCGACCGCATTGTGCGAGAAAATGACTGGCGTGTTGTACTGGAAATTTTGACTGAATACGAGCAAGAGTGCGACCGTCATCTGGCTGAAGGCACATTTGAGCGTTATGCTGAATTTCGTAACGACCACTCCAAGAAGTGGATGCCTGACCCAGACCCTAATTTTGCAGTAGTGGCTGAAATGTAGTTGCTTATTGTAGTGTGCGGAGTACAAAGCTGAAGTGTTTAGTCTGCTGGCTGGGCGTGTGTATAAGCGCGCTTTTTTCTACAGTGCCGCTTGCCGTGAGCCTGACAACTGACGCATTGCTCCAGCCTTCGGAGCGCCTTGCTCGACTCTCATCGCTCATTCGCTTTTACTGGCGCACCAATCTCGATAGCATTTTGCACTACGCCAGAGAGCTGGACTCATTAGGTATCGCCTTCGGCAACCTTAATGCGCAAGCCGATGCAGCAGACGCAATAAGCTATGCCCTTGAACGCCGTGCGGAATACGACACCGCACTTGTTCTGCGTAAGAAAGCGCTTTCACTCTACTTAGAGCTAAGTCGCCTTGATAGAGTGGCGTGGAGTTACCATAGCTTAGGTAACCTCTACGACTATTTAGGCCTGCCTGATGCCGCACTGTCGTTTCACTTCAAAGCGCTTAGGCTGCGTGACTCGCTAGGCCTGACAAAAGACTTGCTCTGGTCATACAACCGCATTGCCGACATTTATCTCAGTCAAGGCAAAGATGACCTTGCGCGGTCTTACCGTGAAAAAGCCCTCGAGCTTGCAAAAGCACTGAATGATCCATCAGCACTTTGTGCGACAATCGGTGCACTGGCAAAGCACGAAGTTCAAACTAACCCCAATCAAGCTGAGCAGTATGCGCGCCAATCTCTGGCACTGGCAGACTCTCTGGGCGATAAGTTCTATGCTGCGACCGCTATCAGTGTGTTAGGCGATGTGGAACTCTTTCGCAATCACCCAAAATCTGCGTTATCTCACTATCGCAAAGCGCTGATGCTGTTCGAAGAGTTTGGCGCAAAGCGGCTTGTAAGCAGAACACTAATCGATATTGGTAATGCCTATTTGAGGCTTGGTGCTTACGACAGTGCAGCGGCGGTCGCCGCCAAAGCACTTTCAACAGCGATGCTCTCTCACTCTCGCAATGAAGAAAAAGCGGCGTGGCTGCTTCTAACCGATATTGCCGTTGAGAGGCAAGACTACAAGCAGGCTGTAGCTTTTCAGATGCAGTATATTGTGCTGCGAGATTCAATTTTGTCGGAAGAGCGTGAGCGCAACATTGCCTTTTTGCAGGAAGAATTTGAAACACGCCGCAAGGAGCAACTGCTTCAGCATTTAGCCCGAGAAAAAGAACTTGAACAAAATCGGCGTAACTTACTGCTTGCAGCAACAGGGATTATCACAGCACTCGGCCTTGGCATCTTTGCACTGTTAGTCGCCCTCAATCGCCAAAAACAGATACGCTTGCAAGAAACAGAAGCCAGAGCCAAGGTGCTCGAGAAAATGAATGAGATTCAAGCTTCGCTCCGTGCAGAAGCGGAGATGGCGCAGCTGGATTTAGAGAAAGCAAACCGAGCGCTCTCAGAAGCCTTGCAGAAACTGGCGGAAAAGCACGCTGAAGCAGAGCAAGAGCGAGAGAAGGCAATTACCGCAAGCAACAAACTGGCTGAAGCCCTTGCAGCAATTGAGCGCCAGCGCGATGAACTGGCTGAACAGCGTCGCATTGCCGAAGAAGCTAGTGCATTCAAAAGTGAGCTTTTGGCGATTGCGGCACACGACCTTAAAAACCCGCTGCAGGTCATTCTTGGCTTTGCGCAGCTGCTCAAGGGCAAGTTGGAGAATCCAGAACTGGCTGCTCAAATTGAGTCGGCAGCGCGCAAAATGCTAGCACTCATTAAAGAGTTGCTGGAGAGTACTGCCGTAGAAGCTGGACAAATCCAGTTAGACTTGCAGCCAACAAACATTGGGGCACTAGTAAAACTATCTGTCTCGTTCAATGAACCTGCGGCGGCGCAAAAAAATCAAACCATTCACTTTGAGGCCGCGCCGAACTGTTTTGCAAATGTCGATGCGAGGCGTTTTACAGAAGTCATTGATAACCTTATCTCAAATGCAATCAAATACTCCCCGTCGGGGGCTAACATCTACATAAGCGTAGCTCGGCTTCCGCTGCAGCACAGTCATCGACGCCGCAAAGAGGACTGGCCATGTGCGCTTCCTGAAAATGATGTGATTGAAATTGCCGTGCGAGATGAAGGGCAGGGGCTATCTGAAGAGGATATGAGAAAAATTTTCCGTAGATTCCAGCGACTTTCAGCTCAACCTACTGGCGGAGAGACCTCAACAGGCTTGGGCTTGTCCATCGCCAAAAGAATCGTCGAGCTGCACAGTGGTCTCATCTGGGCAGAGTCGGCTGGGCTTGGCAAAGGTGCAACCTTCTATGTGGCTCTGCCCGCCATGATGCCAATTGCAACCGATTCACCTGAACAACTGCAAGTGCAAAATGACCAAACCACGTCTTTTGATTGTGGATGACGATGCGGCACAGCAGCTCTTCTACCTTTCGGCTCTGTCTGGCTACAACCTCGAGATTGATGTGTCTTCCGACGGCTGGCAAGCGCTGCGCAAAGTCTCTGGGACGCAGTATGACCTCATCTTTTTGGACATGGCAATGCCAAAGATGTCCGGCATTGACTTTCTGAGTGCGGTGTCTGATATGCCAAATGTCGTGCTGCCTTTGACGATTGTCATTAGCAGTCTGAGTCAGAAAGAAAAAATGATGGAAGCGCTCTCGCTGGGCGCAAGTGCTTATTTGCTCAAGCCAGTTGAAGTGGCGCAGCTCAAAAGCCTTGTTGAAGACTATCTGGGCGCGATTGCGCCAGCTTCGCCTGCTGCAGACGTAGGGACTTATTCAAGCAAGCGGCCACTGCCGCAAAACCAAACTGCCTTTACGGCAGAGAACACAGCAAAAACCAAGCAAAGTCAATTTGATTCGCTCACGAAGGCAATGGCGACGATGGTGTTTCAGAAAATCACTGCCACGCTGGTCGTGGAAACACAGCTGGGCACCGCAGAGTTAAATTACTACCGTGGAAAGTTGCGCCATGTAAAGTTTCTAAACCAAACTGGCATTGATGCGCTAGAGACGCTGCGCAAACTACCGCCGATTTCCATTACCTTAGCACCATAGCCACAAGTGTTCAAAGTCATTGATTATCAATCGCCGGATTTACTGCAGGCGTTTCTTTCACGCCGCCACAGCTTTGACGTTGAAGCCGAGCAGCGTGTTAGAGGCATTATAGATGCTGTCCAAACTGAAGGCGATGCGGCTGTGCGGCGCTTTACCAAGGAGTTTGATGGCGTGGACCTGAGACGCTTTCGAGTTTCACCGAAGGCGCTGCAAACTGCCTTGAAAGCAGTGCCAAAGTCGCTCTTTAAGATTTTGGAGCAAGCCGCAGAGAATATCACGCGCTTCCATGAGCATGAGCTTGAAAAGAGCTTCTTCTATGATGATGGCGATGGCGTCGTAATTGGTCAAAAGGTTACACCAATTGAGCGCGCAATGTGCTACGTGCCCGGCGGCAAGGCCGTCTATCCCTCTTCGGTCTTGATGAATGTCATACCAGCCAAAGTCGCAGGGGTGCGTGAGATTTTCATTACATCGCCCGTAGGGGCATCTGGGCAAATTCATCCACACATTGCCGCAGCAGCAGCAGTCGTCGGTGTCGACTGCCTCTACCAAATTGGTGGCGCGCAAGCTATTGCAGCCTTTGCATTTGGCACAGAGCAAGTGCCAAAAGTGGATAAAATCACAGGGCCGGGCAACAAGTATGTCGCAATTGCAAAGCGGCTGGTATTTGGTGTGGTCTCAATTGATTCCGTCGCAGGACCGTCCGAGATTGCCATTATCGCTGATGAAACTGCTAACCCGACTTATCTTGTGCTAGATCTTTTTTCACAGGCTGAGCATGATGAAGATGCCTCCGCCGTGCTAATTACGCCGTCACGCCCACTGGCAGACGCTGTGCAAAAAGAAGCGGCACGCTGGCTTCCTAAAATGGCGCGTAAGCATATCATTCAAGCGGCTATCCAGCGCCACTCCGCAATTATCTTGGTAAAAGATTTGGCTCAAGCCTGCGATGCAGCTAACCAGCTTGCCCCTGAGCATCTTGAGGTGCAAACAGCGCAGCCATGGGAGTTGCTGCCACATCTCAGGCATGCTGGAGCAATTTTTTTAGGCGAACACTCGAGCGAACCCGTTGGGGATTACTTTGCAGGTCCAAACCACACGCTGCCGACCAGCGGCACTGCACGCTTTTTCTCAGCGCTTTCTACACGCGACTTTCTCAAACGCACATCGATTATCCATTACACCAAAGCACGCCTGATGAAAACAGGCGAGAGCATTGCGGCATTTGCCGATGCCGAAGCGCTGCAGGCACATGCTGAAGCCATACGGATTCGATTGCGCCAATGAAGATTCTAACCCGATACATCTTAAAGCAGCACATCGCGCCGTTCATCTTTGCCTTCTCTACGGTGATTTTCGTCTTCACGGTGCAATTTCTGACACGCACGCTGGATAGATTGGTAGGAAAAGGGCTACCGATTGAGACCATTGTAGAGCTGGTGGTGCTGCAAATGGCGTGGATGGTGGTGCTGGCTGCGCCGATGGCGTCGCTGGTTGCAACCTTGATGACCTTTGGCAACCTGACAAGTTCGCTGGAGATGACCGCAATTCGGGCGGGTGGCATCTCACTGTGGCGTGTGCTGGTCCCCGTAATGGTCGCAGGGCTGGTGCTGACCTATCTGGCTGAACGATTTGGCAACATTATCCTACCAGAAGCCAATCACCGTGCAAAAGTCCTGATGATGGATATCTCGCGCCAGAAGCCAGCCTTCGCCTTGAAAGACAATGTCTTTTCTGATATGATTTATGGCTATGCGATTATGGCACGCAAAACCGTGGACACCACGTCCAAACTTTACGGCATAACAATCTACGATTACTCTCAGCCGAACGTAACGGCGCTGATTACAGCTGATTCAGCGGAAATGGAATTTAGCAGCGATGGCAATCATCTGCTTATGACGCTCTATCAAGGTGAGATGCATGAAATTGACCGTGACACACGCCTCAGTTACCGCAAGGTGAGTTTCTACCTCCATCGTGTGCTCTTTGACGCTACAGGCTACAGCTTTGAGCGCTCTGATGAAAGCAGCGTCTCGCGTGGAGACCGTGAGCTTTCTGCCAGCGATATGCTTGCAATCTGCGATAGCCTAACCTTACACATCAAGGCGGCTCAGCAAACTTTCCAGCAAAACTTATCGGAGTTTTTGCGAGAGCTTATTTTGCCGAGTGCGCTTTTTCGTGATAGCTTGCGGGCACAGTTAGATGTCTCACCAGAGCATTTAAGCCGAGATGTGGACTCGGTGCTGACTGACCTCGCGCAGCACACAACCACAAATTTCTCATTGGATTCACTGGGCTATCTGCGCCGCATTGCAGGTGAGCGACGCGAGGCAGCTGTAGATTACGCCATCACGATACTGCGCAACAATATGACAGTAACATCCTCGGCGCTCTACACGATTGATAACCAAGAACTTGCAATTAGTGCCTATATGGTAGAAGTGCACAAAAAGTATGCGCTGCCGTTTGCGTGCTTTTTCTTCGTGCTGGTCGGCGTGCCGTTGGGAGTATTGGCTAAGCGGGGAGGCTTTGGCGTGGGAGCTGGTCTTTCGTTGATATTTTTTTTGCTATATTGGATATTCCTCATCGGCGGAGAGAAGCTTGCGGATCGGCAACTTATTTCTCCTGCTGTCGCGATGTGGAGCGGCAATGTTGCGATTCTTCTGGTTGGTATCGTTCTGCTTATTCGCGCTTCTGGTGTAGAACTAACAGGCTGGCGACGCACAAAATCCCAAACAATGTGATTTTTCACACAGCCTGACGCATGGCACTTTTGAATAGTCAGGCAAAATCGTCTATATTTGCGTTCGGTGTTAAGTCAGGTTAGTGCCGAAAGCCAATAAAACCAATACTTTTTCACATCTCCGTTAATACAAACGCGCAAAAACAATGAGTTACAAAAAACTCCTCTCATACTTCCTTTGCTCGACGGTGCTCAGCGCTATTGTAGCTGGGTGTGCTGCATGCAGTTCTGCGCCGATTCCACCACCCAGACCTGTTATCAAACTTTTTGAAGCAAAGTATAACATCATCGAAGAAGGAAAATCCACCACTATTTCTTGGGCAGTGGAAGATGCGGATACTGTAGAAATTAGCGAAATTGGATTTGTTGAAGCCTCTGGCTCTAAGACACTTCAGCCGTCTAAGACCACAACCTATACCCTACGCGCTTCCAAAGAAGGAATGGTTACTGAAATGCCAATTAGCGTTACAGTAACGCCACCGCCACCTGCACCCACCGTAACGCTATCGGCAAGCCCTACCAAAATCAAAGCAGAAGAAAAAGCTGTGTTGTCTTGGAATGCTCAAAACGCAGAGTATGTCGAGCTTCGTGAAGGCAATACGCTAATCGGTCTCTTCCAGCCAAAAGGCACATATGAGGTAGTCGGCAAAACCAAAGGCACATTGAACTATACCATCACGGCTTTTGGGCGAGGTGGAAAAGGCAATGCAAATGCTTCCATAGAGGTAACTGACTTTACAGTCGGCGATAAAATCGCTATCTCAATCAACTTTCCAACTGGTAGTGCGGTCATTCCTCGCTCTGAACTGCCAAAGTTAGACGAAGTAATTAACCTCTTGAAGCAAAAGCCCAACTTAGTGGTAGAAATCTCAGGCCACACCGATAACACGGGTGGTGGCAAGCCACCAGTTAAAGGCAAGAAGGAATCTGACGCTGCGTTTGAGAAGCGTCTGAAGCAGTTTGAAGAACGTCGCAAGAAGCAGAATCAAGCGCTTTCGCTGCGCCGTGCAGCGGCAGTGCGCACCTACCTTATTCAGCAGAAAATTGCAGCGCGCCGTATGACCGTGCGTGGGGCAGGTGAATCAGAGCCTGTTGCCAGCAATGATACCGAGGAAGGGCGAGCACAAAACCGCCGCATTGAGCTACGCGCTATTGGTACCCTGCAGGATATTGAAAAGCAGCGTGAGCGTGCAAAGCAGGTGCGCAAGCAAAGGGGGCAATAAAGTTCCTTAGGAAGGTGTCAAAGGCAAGTCATGCACTGACTTGCCTTTTTTGTTTCAACTTAGTGTTGGCGCAAGATGAGCTTAATGGTTAGCGTGTCGGGCATTCGTGGCATTGTCGGCGAAAGCCTGACGCCAAGTCTCCTATTGGATTATACCCAAGCTTTTGCCGCATGGCTCTATGAGCAGAAAAGTAGCGGCAAACTGGATTTGCAAGTCGGAGTGCCGAAGGTCGTCATCGGGCGCGATACGCGCCCAACTGGGCAAGCAATCCTTGACTTTGTGCAAAGTGTGCTGGTGCAGTGTGGGTGCAATGTAATCAATTTGGGCGTGGCAACCACGCCGACAGTTGAAGTGGCAGTGATAGCAGAACACGCCGACGGAGGAATAATTATTTCTGCTTCACACAATCCGCTGGAGTGGAATGCGCTTAAGCTGCTGAACCGCTCAGGCGAGTTTCTGACACCCGCTGAAGGAGCGCGTGTGCAAGCGCTGGCAGCCAGTCAGCAGTGCGTAACGGCACGCTGGAATCAGTTTGGCATTGCCGTATCCAACGCTGGGTATAGTGACTTGCACATTCAAAAAACACTCTCACTGTCCATCATTGACACGAAAAAAATTGCTGCGCGCCGCTATAGGGTGCTGGTTGATGCGGTCAATGGCGCAGGCTCAAGCATTGTCCCAATGCTGTGTGAGCGATTAGGTGCAGCAGAGGTCATCAAAGTGGCTTGCAACGGCAGTGGCATCTTTCCACGACCACCTGAACCAATTGAAGAGAACCTAAAAGAGACACAAGCACTGGTAGCGTATCACCATGCAGATATTGGTATTGTGGTAGATCCCGATGTTGACCGAGTGTGTTTTATCTGCGAAGATGGGTCGCTGTTTGGAGAAGAATACACACTGGTGGCCTGCGCAGATTTTTATCTCCATCACAGAAAAGGACCAGTGGTGAATAATCTATCCAGCAGTTTGGCGCTGCGCAGCGTTGCAGCAAAGCACGGTGTAAAGTGTTACAGTGCGAAAGTCGGGGAGGCAAATGTAATTGAAGTAATGAAGCAGGTAGGGGCGGTTATTGGCGGAGAAGGCAACGGCGGGGTGATTTTGCCTGAGCTACACTACGGCCGCGATGCCTTAGTGGGCATTGCACTCTTTTTGCAAGCTTTCGCTGAATATCAAGCTGATTCGCCGTCTAAGAAACTCTCAGACTTCAAGCGCACCTTCCCAGAATATCATATCGTTAAGCACAAGCTTTCATTTCCAAGCGGTGCGGATATTCAGCAGGCGTTTGCCCATCTGATTTCAGCCTCCCCAAATGCAAGGGTGATTACAGATGATGGGCTAAAGCTGGAATTTGAGCACGCATGGGTGCATCTTAGGAAGTCTAACACCGAACCTATTGTGCGCATTTATGCAGAAGCACCGACCCGACTGGAAGCAGAAGCGCTCGCACAACGATATAGCGGAATGCTCCAAAGCCTTGTATCATAAAGGCCAAACAGACTACTTACGGTAGGGCTTGCCAATTTCTTTCGGTGGAGTGGATTTACCAATAAAGCCAACCAGTGCAGCCAGCGTGATGAGATAAGGCAGTGCTTGCACCAGTTGCGTCGGCAGCGTTTCACTCTGAAGGTTCAGTTGCAAGGCTTCAGTGGCAGCAAAGAAAAGGCTGGCAGCTGCAGCACCGAGCGGCGTCCAGCGTCCAATAATCATCGCAGCAATTGCAATGTAGCCACGCCCAGCGGTCATTCCATCTGTGAAGCTGTGTTGCTCAAAGGCAAGGTATGCGCCAGCCAGCGCAGCCAACGCGCCTGAAATCAACACACCGCTGTAACGCATTGCGCTAACTGAAATTCCCAGAGAGTCAACGGTTTCTGCGCTCTCGCCAGTAGCACGCAAGCGCAAGCCAAACGCAGTGTGGTAGAATACGAAGTGAGAAAGTATCACCAGTGCGACAGCAGCAATCACAATCGGATTGAGAAGCGGTGTGGGCACATCAATCCCTGCAATGCGCTCTGAATTGGAGGCGCTGCCGAAGAGCAATTTTAGCGAGAACTTGGTCACCCCTACGGCAAGAATGTTAATAGCAATGCCGCTGACGATTTGGTTTGCCTTGAGCGTAATAGTAATGAAGCCGTGCAGCGCTGCAACCAGTGCACCGACGCTGATTGCAAAAAGCACGCCCCATACAGCAGAACCAGCGTAGTATTGCCCAATCACTGCACCAAATGCACCGAATAACATTAGACCTTCTACCGCCAAGTTAATCACGCCACTCCGTTCCGAGTAGGTCGCTCCTAATGAAGCAAGTAAATACGGCATCGCAATCCGCAGAACTTGAAGGAGAAAGATAGACGCAAGTTCAAGCATCGTTTTTCGATTCTACAGGCAGGGTTAATCGCTATTGCTACTTGAACAGAATGGCCAGGCCTGCGCCCGTTATGCCGCAGATGAAATTCACAAGGTCGTTATCCATCCAGCGGTATCCGCGTTGCAGTTCATTTTCAATGATGGTGCCATCTTCTCGGCGGCTATGCGTGCGTTCCGTGATTTTCTGGCGAATGGGGTCGTAGTATTGCGCTTGCATGGTAGCGCCTAAAAGGCTATCAACGAGACTGGCAAACAGCCCAGACCCCCCAACCAATGCAAAGGAATAAATGAGGCCTAATTTTTCCATCTTCTCGAAGTTTGAAAGCCAAGCGCTGGCACAAATGACAATAGCGCCTAAAAGCCCTCCCATTGTGCCAAGAAAAGTAATGCCGCCCGATGTGCCCGCAGGAACAGGCTTGAAGGTTAGAATTGAGACAGGTTTAGGATTGCGCACCATCGTGCCAATTTCGGTAGCCCATGTATCGGCTTGCACAGCAGCGATAGTGCCAAGGTAGCCAATGTAAATCACTTCGCGTAGGGCTTCGTCGGTTACAAAGGAATACCAAATCATCAGCAGCCAGCCGACACCGCCATTGGCGAAAACTTGCGCCATATCGCGCTGAGAGCCTTTTTCAAAGATGAGGTCGTATTTTTTCTTTTGCGCCTTGCCAATTTTGGAGAGAATTGAGGAGAGCACAAAAAAGGTCATAATCGGCACAGTCCAGACCCAACCGCCCATACTAAAAATGTTAGACGCCAAAAGAAAGGTAGCCGTAGAACCGCTGGCAGTGAGGAATTTGAGGCTCAGTGAAGCACGTGCCACAAACCCTGAAATTGCAACGCCCAAAATGATATTTGGCACAATCTCAGGACCCTGAATTTCTATAATTGCTAGCGGGTAGGCGACAGCCAGCGGCACAAAGAGGTTATCTGCGCCACCTGAAAGTAAGGACTCAGTTGCCGTTGCAATAAGCGCAAGTGCAATTGCAAACCCTAACACGCTGCCACTGTCCAAGACTTGCAACTTCGGCACATTTGGCATAAAGAAAAGCAAACAAAGGTAAATCGTCGCAAAACTCACAATGAACATGGTCAGCGACCCTTCAAGGGACTTGACCGTTGCAAACTTATACTGGTGCGGGTTTTTGATATTCTCACCCACAATGGCTGCAGCAGAATCACCCAAGCCTAAAACCAGCATAGCGGTCTGCATCATCCAAACATTTTTTCCCCAGCAAAGCAGCGTGAGCAGTAGAAATGCAATTGGAAAATACACTGTGCCGTAATTGCGTGACAGGTCGCTGGCCGACGCTCTCTCTTCGCCGTGCAGCGACTGCAACCAGCCAAAGCGGACCGCTAGCAAGTTAAACGGAATGAAAGCAGCAGGAATCAGTGCAGGAAAAAAGTTGGACTGAAAAAAGTACGGCGAAAAAAACACGAAGATTGCAGTGCCGATATGCACGATTTTTCGCGTGACTTTGGCAGGAATATGAAGCAGTTTTTTGAGCAATTCGCACACTGCAATAAGACCGACGATGAGACCCAGCGCAGTCAAAAATGCTGGCACATCTTCGGTAAGCGGTGAGCCAAGCGTCATACTTCCAAGCGATGTTGAAATGTCGTGTTCAGATGGTTTTTGCAAAGTTACTCGAACTTCCTGTGCTCACCAATTTGCACATAAAGTCAGGTACACTGGCGTGCTCTTGCCGTCCATCCCAGTTGTGCGCCTGCACCCTTACTTCTGTGCAAAGCCAATCGTAACACAATTGAAGCGATTTTGTGTAACTTCCAGCTTTCACTGTAAAACAGAAGAAACCACTCTGCCAATACTAAACAGACTTGCAAGATGCCGCACGCTATTCGCAGTGATTTGCTTAGCTCAGTTTATTTATTTGGGGAAATTGGCTGGGTAGAAGCCTTAGGGGTGCTAAGCCTATTAGGTGCGCTGATGTGGCTGTGTTCTCACCGCTTGACGAAGCTATTGCAGGAGAAACGCTCGTTAGAGCAGCAGATTGCTGAACGCATCACCGAGCTGCAAAGGCAAGCGCAGCACTTGCAAGCAGAGAACCAAGAGCTTCGTGCCTGTCTTGAAATCGGACATCGCATTTTGAGTGCAAACCGATTTGAGGTGTGCGTAGCCATTCTGTATGAACATCTAAGAAAGCTGATGGATACGGACGCATTTGGCATCGGTATCTACAACAGTGAAAGAGAGGAAATTACATATCAAGACTTTATTGATATGGGGGTTCGACTGCCTGCTTTGACTGTCACAATGAGCGATAAAGACCGCCCAGCAGTCTGGTGCATTCGACACCGAAAAGATATTTTGATTGGCGATTTTGAAAAGGAGTATCGTGCCTACATTGAGCAGCTACCCAAACCGCGCGCAGCAGGGCAGCCTAAGTCGCTACTCTTTTCACCTATTCTGGTTGGTGAGCGCGTGATGGGCGTGCTAACGGTGCAAAGCTACAAGCCAAATGCTTACACGCCTCAGAATTTGGAGCAGCTTAAGCGACTCAACCTCTGTGCCGCCTTAGCTATTGAGCGATGCGGTCTCAAGCAAGAGCCATCACCGGCAGTGGCGGCACTACTTGGTCAAAGCAAAGAAGCGTAAGCGTCTGTGCGACCAGTTCTGCAGGATAAGCTGAAGTGAAAGTGCGCTGCGGCGTTATCACACTGTAGTATAGGCAGCGTTTGAAAACCCCTCTCTGTTGCCCACACAGAACACTGCAAATTTCTCGCAGCAGCAAAACTTCACAGAGCAGAAATGCAGCGCGAAGCTCAATGCAGTTTGCGTCGCCTTGCGTTCTCAGCCATCTTCTCTTCTGTCTTTTGACCTTTTTGGGTCGAAGAGGGCTTTTTCGAGGTTGGCTTTGCGGCGGTTTTCTTGGTCTTCTTAGGCTTGGCTCGCTTAAATGAAACTTTCGCTTTCTTTTGCAACCCACTTTCCTTGTCTATGCGTGAACGCGAAGCCGATATCTGGGGTGAGAGGTTGCCAAATGCCAGAGCCGTAGCGAAATCCAACGCGCGTCGCACCTTCTCAGGGCTATCGGCTTCGCAGTAGAGACGCACGACAGGCTCCGTGCCACTTGGACGAATCAGCAGCCAGCCACCATTGAAGAAAAACTTATACCCATCGAGATTTTCGGCGTGGTGCACCGCCATGCCAGCAATCTCTTTAAGCGTGCCGTTAGCAAGTCTCTGCAGAAGAGCGGCTTTCTCGGCTTCCGTAAGTGTGGCATCAATGCGATCGTAGGTAAAGTAACCATACTCGGCATAAAGCTCCTCGACCAGTTGCGCAAGTGATTTTTGTCGCTCTGCCATAACCTGGGTGACCAGCAAGCCGATGTAGATACCGTCTCGTTCTGGTAGATGTGCAGTGATGCCAATGCCACCGGATTCTTCACCACCGATGAGAATAGGTCGCGTGGTCATCAATTTGCCCACATGCTTAAAGCCAATTGGCAGAGTGTGCAAGGTTAATTGATGTCGAGCGCAGATTTTACGGATCACCTCAGTTAGCGCATATGTGCGAGCGACTTCGCCGCGCAACCCTTTTTGCTCTACAAGGTGCTTAAGCAGAATTGAGAAAATTTTATGTGGGTCAACAAACTCGCCATGTTCATCAAGCATGCCGACTCTATCGGCATCGCCATCCGTAATGATAGCGACATCACAGCGAGATGACTTGTAAAACGGAATAAAGTCCTGAATGTAGTTTGGAATTGGCTCTGGGTTAATGCCATCAAAAGTGGGGTTTAGAGAGTTGTGATAAGTAACGACATTTGGAGGAGGCAACAGCTCTGCAATCAGCCCTTGTCCTGCTCCATACATTGCGTGGTGTGCAATGCGGAATCCTGCTTCTGCAATGGTCTGCAACGACAGTTCCTCTGCCAGACGGTTGCGGTAATAAGTGCGAATATCAACCAGCTCAATGCGTGCAGCAGGGGAGGTAGGCACGTTTGAATGTGCGTCAGTAAGAAAGCGCTCAATGTCTGCAATAGTCTCTGGAAGCGCAGAGCCGCCGTAGTCAGCCTTGACTTTGAAGCCATTGTAGAGTGGTGGGTTATGCGAAGCGGTGATAACAATGCCGCCTGCTAACTGCTGGTCGCGCACATAAAGCGAAACGGCTGGAGTAGGTGTAAAAGAACTGGCAAGATGTACCTTCAAGCCCTGCGAGGCAAAAATGTCAGCAGCAAACTGCGCAAATCGGTCCGACATAAAACGAGTGTCATACCCAATAGCGATGCCATTGTGGGCTTTTGGGTGCGTGCGAAAATATGCAGCGCTAGCCAGTGCTGCACGCCTTACATTCTCAAAGGTAAAATCTGCAGCAAGCACGCCGCGCCAGCCGTCTGTGCCAAATTTGATATGCATACAGGAATGAGCCAAGTTGAAAAAAGCATAGTAAATCTACGAAAACAAGTCGGTTTGTCTCAGAGAGTAACCTTACTGATGTGGAAACTGCATTAGAATCACCCTGCTCGCCCTTTGAGGAAGCAATGCAGAGCATAGTCAGTGCCTACCGTAAGACACACTTAGCGGTATGCTGCGGGCTGGCTTGAAAAGTTATGCCGTTCTTCTTATACTCTGCCGTCAAGCAACGCACTTTGGCAAACCTCTAACAACAACACAGCAAAGCAAAGGAAGATGAACAGGGTGCTTTTCATCGCAGGAACTTTTCTTGCTTTTATCTCAACTGCATCGGCGCAAGAGAGAACCATATCAGGGATTGTGACTGCCGCAGACGATGGCTGCCCGCTTATTGCAGCAACTGTAGAAGTCAAAGGACGCAACCTTTGCGTGAAAACCAATAAAAATGGCTGCTTTACAGTCAAAGTAGATGGGGAAGCGACGCTGGTGGTCAAATACAATGGTTTTAAGACTCAAGAAGTGCCAGTGCGCCATAGAACCTTGATTGAGGTGGTGCTTCATAGTGAAACTGAAGTCAATGAGCAGGCACTTCTGCTCCAAGAAAGCGAGCCGTAATGCGAGTTACAAAAAGCAAGCAAGGAGCTATGATGAGGGCAAGTGTGAAAACGGCGGTATGCATTCTGGTGATGTGGGTAGGTGGTGCAGAAGCAGTATGGTCACAAACTGAGGGAATGGTCCGCACACTCACGCCAGAGCAAAATCAAGCACGATTGGCACGCTGGCGTGCAATTCGTGACAGCCTAAGCATGGTGATTCGCCAAACGCCAGAAGAGTGGAGCGCTTGGGTCAATCGTGGATTTGCAAACGCGCAGCTTGCACAGTTTGAGGAGGCAATTGCAGATTACGATAGGGCACATCAGCTTGCACCAAATGAAATTAGTGTGCTCCTGCATCGTGCATCACTATACTTTTCGCTCGGCAAGTATGCTGAAGCGCGCCAAAATCTCGATGCAGCAATTGAGCAAGACCCGAAAAATGCGGAGCTGTTTTACTACCGCGGTCTCTGCAAAGCAAAGCTGAAAGATGACACAGGCGCTATAGACGACTTCACCAAGTCTATTCGTCTGAAGGCCAGTCCCCTAACTTACTATGAGCGCGGCCTTGCGAAGGCACGCTTCCGTCGGTATAACGAGGCAATCTATGACTTCGATAATGCCATTGAACTGGATAGAAAATTTGCTTTCGCTTACTACGCTCGAGCGCGTGCAAAGCTTGCGCAAGGTCAGCAAAGTGAAGCCGTGCTTGACCTCACACGTGCGCAACTTTTAGGCTGCGAGCCAGCCGCATATCTCCTCAGCCAGATCATTGAGAAGTCGGAAACGCTGGATTCGCTTCGTATCTACGTCAATCCAGAAATCACCATAACAGCAACCAAAGAAGAAATTCGGCGGGCGACAGAGAACACAAGAATGCTGGCGCAAATGAGCGTTACAGCACTAAGCACCACAAACTACCGAAACCCGCGCAGCAAACTACTCAGCACAGGCACAGCGCTATTTAACTCAGGCATTGCCATCAACGATAGCGAATGCAATGAGCAACTGGTGCAAACGCGCGGGGCAACGCAGGTGAGCATCTTTTGCCTCATTCATCTACTAAAAAAGCAGGCGGCTTATATGAACGATGCCAAAGTAACCAGCCTAATTAACCAACTCTCAACGCTGGTGGCGATGTTCGAAGACCGGGCGATTGACGAGCGCCAGTTTCTGACCGAAGTGCAGTTCTACATCACAGAACTGGATAACTACATGAAGAAAAAGAAAAATTAGCGAGTTGGCCTTTGTGAACAGAAATTTGGTAAAGGGTGCATGGCGGGGTAGGCAGTGCTGCAAGCTGAAAAAGCTCACGCCAATCTTCTTGCTTGAATCTTGACCTATCCCGCCATCAATTGCGTTTAGTGTTGCGAGAGCAGCTTTTTGAACTCTTCGGTCAGTTTCGGCAAAGTCTCCTCTACTGTGCCAACAATACCATAGTCGGCAACTTGAAAGATTGGGGCATCTTTATCTTTGTTGATGGCAACAATGACTTTTGAGGACGCCATTCCTGCCAAATGTTGAATAGCACCAGAAATGCCGCAAGCGATGTAGAGTTTAGGTGAAACAACCTTGCCAGTTTGTCCAACTTGCTCAGAGTGTGGTCGCCAACCCGCATCAACAACAGCACGGCTTGCACCTACCGCAGCGCCAAGCACGCTAGCCAGTGCTTCAAGGTTCTGCCAGTTTTCTTTACCGTCGCCTTTGGGGTCGCGTAGACCGCGTCCGCCGCTGACGACAATATCCGCTTCGGTAACATCTAACTTGCCAGCTGATGCCACAATCTCCTTGACAATTGCACGCAAGTCGGTCTCGTCTGGGTTGTAGGTTGATGTAACCACCTCTGCCGTGCGGTCTGGGTATGTGGCAATCGGAAAGACATTCGGGCGCAGGGTCAAAATCTGAATAGGAGTGTCTAACTGCACCGTTGCAATCGCTTTGCCAGAGTAAGCATATCGCTTAGCGAGAAGGCGGTCACCCTCAACTTGAATAGCAATTGCGTCGCTCACCAGCCCAGCCGCCAAGCGAATAGATAGGCGCGGAGCAAGGTCTTTGCCCATTGACGTCGCAGCAAGCAAGACGATTGAAGCAGATTCTTCCTTTACGACCCGTGCAAGAATCTTAGCATATGCAGTAGGCGCATAGTGTTGCAGGGAGGGATGCTCAAAGAGAAAAACCTTTGTAGCGCCGTATTTGCCTAAACCAGTTACCGCTTCATGCAGCGAGCTGCCTATTGCGACGGCATACACATCGCCTGCAAGTTCTGCAGCTTTTGAAAGTGCTTCAAGTGAGGCACGCTTTAGCACGCCATTTCGCTGCTCAATGAAGACAACAGCTTTAAGCATAGCGATTTTTAGTTAAGCGTTGAAAGTGATTGCAGAGTGTAATGTGGCAATTCGATTACTCAAACCACATTGGCTTCACGGTGCAATTTTTCTACCAGCTCTGCTGGTGAGCTTAAAATTTTTCCGGGCTGCTTCTCTGCCGGCTTCTCAAGGCGAATCAGGCGAACGCGAGACGACTCGGGCGGAGCAATTTCTACAGTCTCAATGGGTTTCTTTTTGGCTTCCATAATACCCTTCATATTTGCAACGCGTGGCGTGTTCAGCCCCTTTTGCGCCGTCATCACGAAAGGAAAGGCTACTTCCACGATTTCTTTCCCACCTTCAATTTCGCGCTCAATAATGGCGGTCTTGCCGTCAGTCTGCATAGAAACTGCGACCGTAACGGCTGGCAGTTCCAAGAGTTCGGCTAACATTGGACCGACCTGTGCATCATTGAAGTCGGTCGATTCCTTGCCCAGAAGAATAAGGTCTGGAAGCCCGCCGAAATGTCGTTTGATTGCTTCCGCCAGCACGCTGGCTACGCCAAAAGAATCTTTCACGGCTGACTTGATAAGCACAGCTTTATCTGCTCCCATCGCAAAAGCTTTTCGGATATTAGCTTGAAAGTCATCGCCCCCGACGCTAAAGAGCACAACCGTGCCACCAAATTTCTCCCTTAGCTTCAAGGCTTCTTCAAGAGCAAACTCATCGTAAGGGTTGATGACGAAGTTTACGCCTGTGCTATCAATCTGCTGCTGGTCGGAAGCAATCTTGACGCGAGTAGAAGTATCTGGCACTTGGTTTAGGCAGACTGCAAAATTCATAGCTGCTATAAAGTTTTGAAAAATGTTGAAAAATGTGCGGCGCAAAAATACATAAAAATCTGAGAGTGCAACGCGCTACCTGCACTGGAGAGAGCCAAAGGCAAGTAAGCCGCACAGCCCCGATGGCACGGATTTGCATATTGCAATTATGAAGGCAGGAGCACGCAAATGGCAACAAGTTCGCTTCGGACTCTGCCTTTGAAAAAGGAAAGTAAGGTATCCAAAGAACTATCATTGGCAAATTGTGGCAAAAAGTTTATTCTTCGCAATCTTTCCGAACAACAAATTTTGGACGACTATGGCACGGGGACTCAATAAAGTCATGCTGATTGGGCACTTAGGTAACGACCCAGAGGTGCGGACGACAAGAGATGGCACACTAGTAGCGAATTTCAGTGTGGCGACCAATGAATACTACAAAGAAAATGGCGAGCTGAAGGAGCGCACAGAATGGCATCGAGTGGTCGTATTTGGAAAATTAGCAGAGACTTGTCGCCAGTATCTCAAAAAAGGCAAGCAGGTCTACATTGAAGGACGCTTGCAGACGCGCAGCTGGGAAGACAAAGAAACGGGTAGAAAGAATTACATCACGGAAATTGTCTGCTTAGATATGCAGATGTTAGGACCGCGTGGCGATGGCAGCAGTGAAATGTCATCTGCAGAGATGAAAGAAGAGTTTCCACCAGAGACGACCGCGCCACTGCCGAAGTCTGTGCCACCACCTGACGTAGTGAGCACACCACAAGTCGATGATTTACCCTTTTAAGGGAATGCGCACCACTGCGCTTTGCTATGTTGGACTGCAAATTATAACCGTGCTTCTCTGCGCCTTGCCACTACGGGCGCAGCTCAAGCCCTGTTTTGTGATACACTCTCACGCTGAACAGTGTGCGCCTGAGCGGTTTGTTGCGTGTAATATGCTTGGGTCGCTTGAAAAGTGGTTACCAGATAGCCTAAGCGTTCAACCGCAGGGCGTGCGCACCTATATTTCATCTGCGGCATTGAAGGCATGGGCGTTAAAACAGGACTTTTGGTTTAGTCGTGATAAAGTGCAGCATGTGGCGGCATGTTTCTTTGTAACCTTCTCGACCCGCATTGCTGCAACAGCCGTGCTGAACGTGGAGCGCAAAGCGGCAAATGTCATGGCAGGTGGAATTGCGACCTTTGTAGGCTTTGTGCGCGAGGTAACGGACGATTACCAGTATAACAACATTTTCAGTGGCAAAGATATGGTTGCAGACTTGTTAGGCATGCTCTTAGCCATGTTGCTGCTGACACTTATCTAAGGCGGAGAGCAGCGCGACCAAAAGTGATGACAAAGCGTTTGCAGCAGGCGCTTGGCTGAAGCATGTATGTGAATGCACAAGCGTTGCATACTTACCTTCGAAAGAAGAAAGAGCTACCGCTGGGGAGGTTTTTGCAATCCGAGAAAGTTACTGTATTTTTGCCGCTCTATTTTCAAGGTTTGGTTTCTTCAACGCAAAACTGTCTTGGAAGGAAAAGTAGATGCCACAGCATAAATCGGCTGAAAAGCGCGTGCGTCAGTCGAAGCGACGCAATGCTTACAATCGTGCCCACAAAAGGGAAGCCAAGCAGCTGATTAAAGCGGTTCAGAGATTGGTGGCGGCAGGAGCGCCTCAGGCTGAAATCGAGCAAGCCTATCGTGCAGCAGCACGCAAGCTCGACCGTATTGCGTGCAAGGGAATTATTCACAAAAACAAAGCCGCACGCCATAAGTCTGCTTTGGCAAAACTGATTAACCGCCACACTGCATCAGTTGCGACGGCTGCGCCCGCATCACAATCGTAGGAACGTCGCCCACATTTCGATAAGAGGCATACATCGATGCCTGAATCTGAGCCGCTATGCGGTTATGCTTGCGTATCTGATTGGCACGCTAGTAGAAAAATCGCCCACTGAGGCAACGGTAGAAGTTGGCGACCTTGGCTTCAGCGTTCAAATTTCTGCAACAACCTATGCACAACTGCCTGACCTCAACCAGCGTGTCAAGCTCTTCGTGCATCTTTTTTTCCGAGAAGAAACATTTGTGCTCTATGGCTTCGCCAGTGAAGAAGAGCGTCTGATCTTCAAGCTACTGTTGGGCGTAAGCGGCATCGGCCCCAAAATGGCACAAACAATCCTTTCTGGGATAGAAGTGCCGCTCCTACGCGAAGCTATCATCGGCAATAACCTTTCGGCTCTAACAGGCATTGCAGGAGTAGGCAGAAAAACTGCTGAACGGATTGTGCTGGAATTACGCGATAAAATGCTCAAATTAGACCTGAAAGCCACGCCAGTTGCAGTTCAAACAGATTTGCAGCAAGCCCGCAACGACGCCTATTCCGCCTTGCTGGCACTGGGCTTTGCAAAACCAAGTGCAGAAAAAGCGTTGCGGGCCGCCATCGCAGAGAAACCCAATGCAAAAACAGATGAGCTGATTCGGCTGGCGCTAAGGCATATTCAAAAGTAGTGACTGGCAACCAAGTGAGAAGATTGTTTTTTTGGAATTGGTGAGGCAATGACCTATCAAGAGGCAATTGACTTTCTCTACCCACTGCACCGCTTTGGAATGAAAATGAACTTGGAGAACATTACTGCACTCTCCAAGTTTTTGGGACAGCCGGAACGGCAACTAGGCACAGTGGTTCACATTGCGGGGACAAACGGCAAGGGGTCAACGGCAGCATTTGTGGCATCAATCTGTCAAGAAGCAGGCCTAAAGACGGCACTTTACACCTCGCCGCATGTGGAGCATCTCACGGAGCGAATCCGTATCAATGGGAAAATGATCCCTGCAGAACGACTGGCGGAATACACTGCTCACCTAAGAGCCAAAATTGAGGAACTCGGCGCCACGTTCTTTGAAGCAATGACAGCGATGGCGTTCAGGTATTTTGCAGATGAGCAAGTCGACGTATCAGTGGTAGAGGTTGGAATGGGTGGTCGGCTTGATGCCACAAACATTGTGTCGCCATCTTACTGCTTGATTACGCCAATTGACTTTGACCATCAAGAATGGTTGGGCAATACGATTGCGCAGATAGCGACGGAGAAAGCGGGCATTATCAAGAAAGGGGCTAAAACGCTGGTAGCACGCCAGCACTTAGATGCAATGGAAGTGCTGGTAGCAACGGCACGAATGTGTCAGTCGCCAATTACCGTAGCGCCAGCCGTCTCACGCCTCGAGTATGCTGCCTCGACACTGGGCGAGTTGGGGGTGCATCTCTGGACACCTGTGCGCAACTACTTCGGACTGCGCACACCGCTTTGGGGAAACTATCAAGCAGAAAACTTGCGACTGGCAGTGCTCTGTGCCGAATCAATGGGAATTGCGGAGCGGCCGATTCGCAACGGTGTGCGAAATGTGCTCTACAACACAGGACACCGCGCACGCTTGGAAATTGTTTCACGCTCACCGTTGATTATCTTAGATGTGGCGCATAACCCCGATGGAATGATGAAAACCGTGCAAGCACTGGAGCAGCATCGCACAGCGTTTGGACACCTGCATATCGTCTTTGGGGCTATGCGTGATAAGGATATTAACGGAATGGTAGCAGCCCTAAAGCGAATTGGCTACAAGTTCTATCTTGCCTCGCCTGCTAATTCCCGTGCTGCTCACGTGGAGGAGCTGGCGAAAATCTTCTACGCCGATACGCTGCCATTTCGAGTCTTCGAGAGCGTGGAGCAAGCATTTCACGCAGCTAAAAGCGAAATGCAAGGCGATGATGCACTGCTGGTAACTGGTTCATTTTATTTGTCGGGAGAAGTAGCGCGTCTCTTGCACACTGAGCGCCTTGCAGCAAGCGAGTCGGCGTAGTGGAAAGCAACCTTTGCGTGCATTTTGCGAAAATAAAGCTTGGAAACTTGTTTGTCTCAAAATTGTGATTATATTTGTTAGCGTAACATTGAAGTAGTTTCTTCAACGCTCTCTTTCACGAGTCTGCATATACCTGCGCTACAAGTTGAAGCAGCTTTGAAATTGCGTAAAAAAGTTTCTGCAAACTGCATCCTATTTTGAGCGCTCTGTTAATAGCAGAGCAAGGTAACTTATCCGCAACTGTTGTAACAACTCACTAATCCTAATTCGGAAGAATTATGTCTGCAACGACCACTGCAAACAATGCAACAACCGCCGCAAGTAATGCAACAAGCACGACAACGAGTGCAACTCTGAACGGTCTGGATATCACGACTTTGCAGAAGAAGAAAGTCGCTGAGCTAACGGTGATTGCAAAGGAAATGGGTATTTCCACAAGCGGGCTGCGCAAAGATGAAATCATCTACAAAATCATTGAAGCGCAAGCCCAAAAGATTGAAAGCGCGCCTGAGACGGCTGCAACTAATGTCATCACCAACACAGGCGTGCTGCAGATTATCTCTGACGGCTACGGCTTTCTGCGCTCTCCAAACTACAACTATCTTTCCTCGCCCGACGACATTTATGTGTCGCCTTCGCAAATCAAGCGATTTAATATGAAAACGGGCGATACGGTGCGTGGGCAGGTGCGGGCCCCCAAAGAAGGGGAGCGATTCTTCGCACTACTGAAAATTGAAAGCATCAACGGCTTAGAGCCAGAAGCGATACGCGACCGCATCAATTTCGATAACCTCACGCCGCTGTATCCAAATCAACGGCTGCGCCTTGAAACCACGCCGAATGAAGTCTCTATGCGCATTATGGACATCTTTACGCCAATTGGCAAGGGGCAACGTGGGCTAATTGTAGCGCAGCCAAAGACAGGCAAAACCACACTGCTGCAAAAAATCGCCAACAGCATCGCCAAAAATCACCCTGAAGTCTATCTCATCGTGCTGCTAATTGATGAGCGCCCTGAAGAGGTTACAGACATTGAACGCAACGTGCAAGCTGAAGTCATCAGCTCTACCTTCGACGAAGAGCCAGATCGGCATGTGCAAGTCGCTGATATGGTGCTCGAGAAAGCCAAGCGTTTGGTAGAAGCACGCCGTGATGTCGTCATCTTGCTGGACTCTATTACACGCCTTGCGCGAGCGCATAACACGATTATCACACATTCTGGCAAAATCCTCTCCGGAGGTATTGATGCCAACGCGTTGCATAAGCCGAAGCGGTTCTTCGGCGCAGCTCGCAATGTGGAAGAGGGAGGGAGCCTGACAATTATCGCCACTGCGCTGGTCGATACGGGTTCGCGTATGGACGATGTGATTTTCGAAGAGTTTAAGGGCACTGGCAATATGGAGTTGGTGCTCGACCGTCGCTTAGCCGACCGACGCATCTTCCCAGCAATTGACATTCTAAGGTCAGGCACACGCAAAGAAGAATTGCTGGTCTCGCAAGAAGAGCTTTCACGAATGTGGCTACTCCGCAAGTATCTTGCAGACAAGACGCCGATTGAGGGAATGGAGTTTATCTTGGAAAAGATTGAGAGCACAAAGAGCAACAAGGAGTTCTTTAAGCTGATGAATGCAGGCTAAGTGGCAGCTAAGGTGCGGCTAAGTCAGAGTTGATAGTGAGCTTTGAAAGTGCGCAAGGTTTGTTCAATTTCACTCGCAGTGGCAAGTTTTAAGCACTGAGCGGCAAGGTCTTTGGCGTCGCTAAGATGCGTGCGTGAAATCACGTGTTTGATTTCAGGAATGTTGGAGCTAGCGACGCTGAACTCTCGCAGCCCCAATCCCAAGAGCAGAGGCGTGACCAGAGCATTGGCAGCCATTTCCCCACACATTGACACACGGCGGCGGTATTTGCGTGCCGCTTTGATAATGCGGGCAATCATACGCACCAGCGCAGGGTGCACACGGTTGTAAAGGCTCTGCACCACTTCATTGTTGCGGTCAACGGCAACCGTATATTGCATCAGGTCGTTGGTGCCGATGCTGAAAAATTCCAGCTCTTGCGCCAGTTCCTCAATCATCTCAACGGCAGAGGGTACTTCAATCATTGCGCCCAACATGAAGGGTTGCTTAGCCAAAAGTTTTTGTTTTCGAAGATCGCTTTCAACCTTTGACAAGACTTTCTTAACGGCACGCACTTCCTCTACCGAGGAGACCATTGGAATCATTACTTGGATATTGCCGTGCTGATTAGCCCTAAGCAAGGCACGCAGCTGATTTTCCAAAAGCTCAGGGATATCGAGCAAAATGCGCACGCCGCGCCAACCCAAATTAGGATTGGCTTCTTTGTAGGATGCAAAGAGGAATTTATCGCCTCCGACATCAAAGAGCCGCACGGTAAAAGGGCGTGGAGCCAGCTCAGCAGCAATTTGTCGGTAGTAATCTGTTTGTTCCTCTTCACTAGGGGTGTCGCCCCCTGCGATGAAAAGCGTTTCGCTACGGAAAAGACCCACGCCTTCCGAGCCAAATTTTTCTAAGGAGGGCAGCTCTTCTTTGAAGTCAATGTTGGAATAAATGTAGATACGCCGCCCGCAGGCAGTTTTGGTTTCGCTTTTCGTAAGACCAGCACTCAGTGCAGTAAGTTTGCGTTTGGCTTTGCGTTCATAAAGTGCCAGTGTCTCAGGAGAAGGGTGAAGCACCACATTGCCGTCGTAACCATCAATCAGAATCATCTCGCCAGTGCGCACCTTTTCGGCAATATCGTGTAACCCCACTACCATTGGCACACCAAGCGACTGGCAGATAAGAGCGGCATGGGAGGTAGCGCCGCCGCTTTCGGTGGCGCAACCGAGCATTTGTTGGCGGCTGAAGAGAATCACATCAGCGGGGGTCAGCATCGTGGAAATCACAATAGAACGCTCAGGAATGCGAGAGATAATTTGACCTGAACGCAGGTTGCGAATGATACGCTCTTTCAAGTCTTGGAAGTCATCGACGCGCTCGCGGAATAAGTCTTCATTGGCGGCTAGCATCGCTTGTTGATACTTGGTGATTTCCTCGCTGGCAATCATTTCAGCGCTGCGCCGTTCCTCGCGAATCCGCTGCTCTATTGTCCGAATGAAAAGTTCATCGTGCAGCATCATAATTTGTGCAGTAAAAATCTCCGAGTGGGCTTTGCCGATCTTTTGCTCGGTAATCAACGCAATTTTCTCGAGCTCCTTCTCAGAGCGCTTGAGAGCGAGGTGCAGACGCTCAATCTCTGCATTGAGGTCATTGACCGCTTGGTCGTGGCTATGAAGCGTGATTTTGCTGCGCTCAAAGACATAAATCGTGCCACTGGCAATGCCCTTTGAAGCAGGCACGCCGTTAAGGAACACCTCGCGAGGCGGTTGAGCAATGAGCGCTTGACTTTCCATGAGTGCGCACAGATTCTTTGCGGAATATAGGCACGAGGGTAAAATTTTTCTACGAACGGTTCAACGGAAGTTTGTAACTTCGGCGTAACGATCCTTAGAGCATCAATGAGCCAGGCATCTATCCCTAACAAAAACTCACGAAAATCTGCCTCTAAGGCTGCTATGCGCGCCGCCGAAGTCTTCAGGTCTGAGCTGCAAGTTGTGGAGCGAGCAGCGCAGGTATTGAAAGATTCGTCCTTGCGCTATGAAGACTTACTGCGTGAGTACAGAACGCTGGCGCAAGAGTATCACCTTCTGTTGCAGGAAGCAATCAAGATTACCAAAGTAGGTGATACTATGCAGGAAAAACTCCTCAAAGCGCAAGAGCAACTTCAAGACTTGAATGCGAAGTTGTCCGAAGCCAATCTCCAGCTCTCTAATGAAAGAGAGCGCTCAGAGCAGCTGTTGCGCAATATTTTACCCAAAGCTATTGCCGAACGAATGAAGCGCGGGGAGACGACTATTGCGGATTCTCACGACGAAGTAACAGTGTTGTTTGCGGACATTGTGGGCTTTACGCAGCTATCGTCCTCAACCTCGCCTGAATTTGTGGTAGCGATTCTCAACGATGTTTTTGCCTACTTCGATGACCTGTGCGAAAAGTATGGGCTAGAAAAAATTAAGACAATTGGCGACTCCTACATGGCGGTAAGCGGAGTGCCTGAAGCGAAGCGCGATCATGCGATTGCAGCGGCTGAAACGGCTTTGGAAATGTTGGATAGTCTCAATAAGCTGGAGTTAGCCCGAATGGGACATCTCAGTATGCGCATTGGACTTAGCACGGGAAGCGTAATTGCAGGCGTCATCGGGAAAAAGAAATTTATCTACGATCTCTGGGGCGACACGGTCAATATTGCCAGCCGAATGGAGTCACAGGGCGTAGGCGGTAAAATTCAAGTATCCGAATCTTCCTACAAGCTACTGCGGCATCGCTACATTTTTGAAGGCCCAGGCAAAATTCACGTGCGTGGTATCGGTGAAATGCTGACTTACTTTCTCATCGGGCGAAAGTAGAACACGAAGTAGAAAGTCCGTTCTGTCGTTCCCCAGAGCTGCAGGAAAAAGAAAGGGACGCCTTGTAGGGCGTCCCTTTGGCTGAATAGGCGGATGTGCTCTGTTAGTCGCAGCAGCAGCCCTGTGCTGCACAGCTGGTGGTCTCGCAGCAACCTGAATCGCAACAAGCGTCGCATATATCACACACACAAGCTGGGCAGCAGCAGTCTGTTGCCACTGCATGAGCTTCTCTTGCTTGAATCGAGGCAAATAGACCTGTAACAATAAGTGCTAGTGCAGAAACCAGCATCAAAATTCGCTTACGCATTTTGAAATCCTCCTTTGATTTATTGAGCTGAAGATTTGTCGGTTCCAATAAAGGTCTCGCCATTGTCGCTGAGGTTGGCCGCATATTTAGCAGGGTCAGCAGAAAATTTTCGATCGCAGCCATTGCAGCAAAAGCCATAGACTTTGCCGCTATATGAAACCGTCTGCGCCTTTGGGCTGACTGGTTTGCCCATCACGGGGCAGACTTTGTTGAATGGCTTCGTGACATTCTTGTCTGCTGAGCAGCCAATCAACCAGAGCGGAAGCAAGACAGAGATAAGCACTTTCATCTGAAGAATGGTTGACGTTCACAATCTGCGAAAAAAGGTGCGCGATGCACGTAGGAAGATGAGTGAAGAGAAAAGGAGACATCAAATGAGCAAGGTAGCGCACCGAAGATAAACAGGCGGGTTAGCTATCCAGTCTAAGAAGCTATGCCGTTCAGGGAAACAGACAGGTGCATCTATCGGATAAGCAAAGGCATGCGACACAGGCTTAATAGCCTGCAAATCAACGCTAAACGTAGCTGGCTGAGTGGCGTATAAGCTGAAAAAGCAATCTACCGTGAAAACACAGTCGTCACAACAAGGCCCATCATTTGACTGAACAGGGTTATGAGACGCACTGGGACTTTCGCAGCATCCACAGCTATCTTGGCAGGTATGCGACGAAAACAAACTGCAACCGACGGCAGCGACCACGCTACCGAAAAGAAGCACTCCGGCTATGACAATCACAAACAAGGGTCTGCCTGCCAAACGCATTTTCATCAAGAAATTTTCCGAATATAGACCGCGCAGCTAAATTTAGCAAGCACTATCTTTTGGCTCTTTCAGTCTCACGCTCTTTTTCACGCTCTCGCCGCTGCAAGCGCAATTCTTCATAGATGTTGATGAGTTCGTTGTATATGCCAATGCTGATAATAGTTGGTGCCCATAGACCAATAAAGATGCCCATCGCTTCGTGATTCGGACTGGTGCCAAACAGGAACATATAGACGGATAAAAGAATGGAAAGTCCAGCGGCGGCAAAGTAGTAAATTGGTTTCATAGTGGTTTTCTCGTTCCCGCAGAGGGCGCAGTATTACGATGTGTTGTTCTCATTACGGAAAAAGCGAGGCAATTTACAACTTGAAACGGTCTCTCAAAACCAGTGCTGTAAGCGATGATTCTGGGAAAAAAAATTGTGGTGGTGCTGCCTGCTTACAATGCAGCGCGCACATTGGAGCGCACCTATCAAGAAATTCCACACGAGGTAGTCGATGAAGTGATTTTGGTTGATGACGCAAGCCAAGATGATACGGTGGGTGTGGCACGGCGTTTAGGAATTCGGCATATCATTCAGCACGAGCGCAACAAAGGCTACGGCGGCAATCAAAAGACTTGCTATGACCGTGCCCTATCACTGGGTGCAGATGTAGTGATTATGCTTCACCCTGACTACCAATACACGCCGAAGCTTATTGTGCCCATGTCTTACATCATTGCAAGTGGACTATACCCAGTGGTATTTGGGTCGCGCATTTTAGGAAAAGGGGCGCTGGTGGGAGGGATGCCGCGCTACAAGTATGTAGCGAACCGCATTCTGACCTTCACACAAAACCTACTAATGAATCAAAAGCTCTCCGAATACCATACAGGCTACCGCGCATTTTCCAGAGAAGTGCTGTTGGCTGTGAACTATCACGCCAATTCAGATGATTTTGTCTTTGATAACCAGATGGCAGCACAAATTTTGTTTGCAGGTTTTCAAATTGCAGAAGTAACCTGTCCAACTAAATACTTTCCTGAGGCGTCGTCTATTAATTTCGTGCGCAGTATCAAGTATGGTTTAGGAGTATTGTGGGTATCGTGCCAGTATGCGCTTCAACGTGCAGGGGTAGCACGGTTTAAGCTGTTTGAACCTCCCTCATCGGATTAAAAATGTCGTAGCATGTGGTGTGAACTAAGGAAGGCAAGAAGCCTACTTGAGAGATTAGCGCAACACTTGCACGGTTTCAGCCATTTTGAATTGCCGAATAGCGTTTTGCAGTTGCTCCGCTTGGTTGATAAGGTCTTGCGAGAGCTGAGTAATCTCCTCTGATGCGGTCTTGTTCTTCAAAGCGGTCTCTGAGAGAGTTTCAATTGCTTTGAGCACTTTCTGTCCAGTCGCACGCTGCAACTCTGTTTGCTCCATCACTTGTGAAGTGCGAATCGTCATATCGGTGGTCTTCATCGTAACTTGCTGACCGCTGCGCATTTGTGCGTCAATCAACCCTGATAGGCGGCTCATAATGCCGCTCGAGCGCGAGTAGAATTGCGTGATGCGGTCTAAGGTCTTTTCTGCATCTTTCACAATCGCCATACTATCTAATGCAGCTTGGTTGGTCTCGACCACCGTATCGACGACCTTTAACATATTCTGACGAATTGTAAGAACCATTTCTTGAATTTGCTGAGCTGTAGCAGAGGACTGTTCTGCCAAGTTCCGAATTTCAGACGCCACAACACGAAAACCTTTACCAGCTTCGCCTGCGATAGCAGACTCAATAGAGGCATTGACCGCTAAGAGGTTGGTTTGCTTTGCAGTGCGCGCGGCAATATCAGTGGTAGCTGTAATTTCTCGTGTGTTGCGCTCTAAGACTTGAATTTGGGTGATGAGGTTCTCAAGCCGTTCTGAGATGCCTAAAATCGCTTGGCTAATTTGCTCAATGCCAAAGCGCCCGCCTTGCACTTCATTGATGACCTGACTGAAGACTTGATTCGCATCTTGAATGTTACGGGCTGCTTCTTGCACTGTGCTGATAAGGTCTTCAATAGCAGTGCGTGTTTCCCTGACATTGATAGTCAGACCTTGCACATCTTCGGTTACCGCATTAAGCGAAAGGCTCATTCGCCCAATGTTTTGCGACACGTCTTTGACGATGAGACTCTGATTTTCTGCCCCTTTTGCAATGCTGGTTGCGGTATTGCTAATGTCCAAGGCGACCTGATTGAGTTTCATCGTAAGGTCAACAATTTCCCGCACAGTGTCTTTGACACTATCGACCAGCGTATTGAAGTATTCAGCAAGCTGACCTAATTCATCAGGCTTGTCGTAGACGAGGCGTTCAGAAAGATCACCTTGTGCGACTCGGGCAGCCGTGCTGGTAAGTTTCTGCATCGGCTCCGCGAGGTTCTTGCGAAGGGTAATAAAGAGAAGCCCAATAAGCACGCCGCCGCTTAGCAGAACTGACAATGCGAGCGCCAGTGTATCATTCAGAGAGCTTTGTGCAAATGCTTCAACGGGTACAAGAATTGAGACAGCGCCACGTAAGTCCCCAACTTTATAGCCATATCCTGTCTCATAGTTTTTCTGCACGAATTCTGGTGCAACTTCTTTTTCACCATGGCAAGTAAGGCACTGCCTTTTGACGATAATAGGCTGCGTGTAGCGGATAAAGTTTCGGCCGTTAATTTGAGCTTCGCTCCAAATTGCAATTTCCTTTCGCAACTCTGCTTCAGGCAAATTGCGGGAACGATTTTCTATGATGCTTTTCTGCAGGGTAGCTAAAAGACTTTCTTCTTCGTTGCTAGCAGGCTTGTTTCGCACATTGCGAAAGTTTTGCGTGATTTGCCGCACTTCGTAGCTTTTCAGCGTGTCTTTCAAGTCTTTAGCGACTCCGAAAGGAGCGGACTCAGACTTGCGTGCAAGGCTCGGGTTATAGTGAATCATCATCAGTAACTCACGCGTGGAATCGCTCAAGACAGCGCGGGATTTAACAAACATGTCGGCGTTATACGCCCACATCTCTTGAAGTGTCTCTGCAACTGAGACGATTCTTTGTTCAAATTCGAGCTTCGCTCGACTGGAGTAGCGGTTGTAAGCAATAGAGCCAATCACAACGAGCGTGACGGCTGTTGTGACAGAGAGCAATGTAATAAGTCGCCGGTCAAGACGGTTTTTAGGTCCCTCCATATTACGCAGTTTGGGCAAGCAGTCGGTTGCAGTCGTGCTGTGCTTGCTTAAGTGTTGACTTTGGTCAAAACAGGCATTCGCTCAAACCGGTAGCCCAGAGCTTTCATTGCTTTTACCATTGCTTCAGTTTCGCGCGTAACTTGCTGCTTGACCTCTGCAAGCGATTTGCTCGAGATACCGATTTCAACATTGAAGTAATCGAGCACCGCTTTGCTAAGTGACTCTAAGCGACTTTCTGCCTCACCTTCTACGACCAGACCTGTGATGCTCTTCTCATCGGGGGTAATAGCATAGCGGAAGCTGAAGTCAATAAAGTTAAGGATGTTTGGATTCTGGACACTGCGCACATCAGTTGAGCGGTAGCGCTCAATGAAGTCTCGCACCACAATATCGGGGCGGATTTTGTTGGCGTCTTGTAAAATTTCGGCAAAAGCTTTGGTGTATTCAATGCGCAGAGTGCTGTTGCGGAATGGCACATCTGCCTTCATGGCGTCCATTCGCTTTTGCCAGAGGTCAATCGTGTCAATGAACTTCTTAAAACGCTGGTTTTCCAGCTTCATTCGTGCAACTTCATCTTTCTCTGTCAGCTCTTTCTTGTCAGGGGTCTCCAAGCGCGTTCTAAGCTGCTTCATATCCGATTTGAAGCGGCGCTCCATAAACTTTTCAGCATATGCAGCGTCTTTCTTGCGCAGTGTAAGCAGAAAATCAACGCCGTCGTTCTCGACAAGTGGGAGTGGCACCTTGATGTAGCGGCATGCCTCATCAAGCCGATTGACATCAATGTAGAAATTGGCTAGAGCAATTTGGTATGGGTAATAGTTGATGTCTGAGGCAAATGCCATCAGCCAGTAAAATTCCTTGCGTGTAGGGTTCGTCTCCTTCTGTGCGCGCTCTTTCCAGTAGAGGCTCTTTTGTGATTTGTCTTCTGGGGCAGGAACTTTCAGTTTTTTGAACAATCCAGCTTTGATGTAGGCTGGCCCGCCGATGCCTTCGCGCTCAATAAGTTTATCGATTGCGTTCTTGATGTCTTGGCGCATCTTTTCTTGACCGGGCAGTGGTTGCTGGTCGAGAGCATTGTAGAAGTGCATCACCGCGCTGAGCTTGTGCTCGACTTGTTCGTCGCCCTTAGTCACTCTGGCTTTCTCAAGGTGGTCGTAGGCTACACGGTAGTTGCACTCAAAGAGGATTTCATCTTGGCGACGCACAATAGCATCGGAGCGCTTGCCGACACCTTGTTTGAAGCGGATATTAAGTGCAAGTGCAACAGATAATGCTTTGAAGTAATCTTTGTTGCGGTAGTGCTGCTCGACCTCAAACATCTTAGCTTCTTCATCAATACCTTGCTCGAGTTCCTCGTCGATTTCCAGCACGATTCTGTCGCCGTCAATACGGAACATCTCATCTGCGTTGGTATTGAAGACAGCAGCAGCAGTTTTCTCGTCTTCTAAGATGTCGCCCAACACGCTTTCAAGGTCTAAGCCGAGCACATTATCGGCGCCAGCATCGCTGTCGTCTTCAAGAAGGGAAGCAGGTTGTTGGGTGGAAGTAGCGGTAGCGGGCTGGCCGGGCGCAGTGGATTTTGCAGAAATGGTCGTTGCGGCAGGCTTCTCTTCGCGCTTCGGCTTTTCTTTAACGACCTCATCTAAGATACCAAGATACTCCTTGAGCTTGACGTCGCTAATTTTGGTGTTGCGCACATAGTCAAGGAGCTTTTTCTGCTCCTCGTAAAGTGTTCGAAGAAAATCGTTCTGACTGTCAGCTTGGAGAGCTTGTTCCAACTCTACCACATTTGTTAGTAGCTTTTCAATCAATTGCGCTCGGAGCGCTGCGCTTTCTCGTGTTGTCATTGTTGTAATGCAAAATTTTGAGTTCGGACCAGTTGCACGCTATCACTGAAACTGCATAAGCTCTTTGGTGCGGAGCAATTTTTCTGTGTCAATTAGAATTACATCATTGCTGCGTCCCTCTTCGCCGGGTCGGGTAAAAAGCCCACGAGAGAACGGTGCGATGTGGGTGAGCTCACCGTCAGCAGCATTGATTTTAACTAAGTCTCTTTCAGAGACTCGGAGCACGTCTAGCACTGAGTCAACAATAAAACCAACTGAATATAGCTCACCACGTACGATAATCATCTTTTCGGCGGCGCGCTCACGGCGTGTTTTTTGGCGACGCGGGCTGAGGCCCAAAATCTTATACATATCGACGACAGAAGTAATTTCACCGCGCACATTACAGATGCCTAAAATGTAGTCAGGAACACCAGGGACGGATGTGATACGAGGCACTTCGAGGATACCTTCAATATCAATGACGCGAAAGGCAACTTCTCTGTCGCCCATCAGCACTGCGATATACTGCTCTTTCTCCTCTTCGCCTTCTTGATATCGAGCTTTATCGGCTTCCAGCTCGCTAAGCCATTTTGCCGCATCGCTATCAATCGTGCTCAAGTCCTCAAGGCGAATTTCGCCACCTGGGCCTTTGCTTGCCTGCAACTCTGACATAGACACGCTTGCTCATCATTTCTTTGACGCATTAGGACGGCGCGAGTGCTTTATTGACAGCAGCGACCAGGTCGTCTTCATTGAACGGCTTGACCAGATAGGCCATTGCCCCTTGCTTCATTCCCCAAAACTTGTCACTATCTTGATTTTTGGAGGTAATCATAATAACGGGAATCTTGGCAGTCTCAGGCATTTTCTTCAGATTGCGGCATACCTGAAACCCGTCTTTTTTGGGCATCACCACATCGAGCACAATAATATCTGGCTTGAGTTGAATAGCCTTTGCCTCGCCCTCTTCACCATCACTTGCCTCAATGATAGAGTAGCCCAGTGCGGTCATAACCTTTGCGATAATGGTGCGCTCTACGGCACTGTCATCAATGATAAGGACTTTCGGCATACCAAATAGTGGTTTTAATTGGCTGCAACAGGTTCTGTCTTTTTCAGGAAGCGTTCTACGACTTGCAGCAGCTCGCCATCTTTGAACGGCTTAGTAAGATAGTCATTTGCACCTGCATGCAAGCCTAAGTTCTTATCAATTTCAGCATCTTTGGCAGAAAGCATCACAATAGGAGCATCTTTGATTTTCTCATACTCGGCATCGGTGCGAATCGTTTTGCAGATTTTCAGCCCTGTAGTGTCAGGCAGCATGACATCCAGCAAGATAAGATCAGGCTGATGTTGCAGGGCTAGCTCAAGTGCGGTCTTACCATTTTCAGCAGTAATCAAGCTGTAGCCTGTCTCTGAGAGTGCCATCTGAATGGTTTTCAGAATCACTTTGCTGTCGTCAACAGCCAGAATCTTCTTGCGTGTATCTTTTTGCGGTTCGACGATTTCAACCCACTTGCCATCAAGCAACACGACCAGACACTTTAGAACGGTTACTTCTTCCATTCGGAGCTTGAGAGCCAGTGTCTTAATATCGGTCTTGCCGTCAATTGCCAAGAAGACTTTCCATTCCGCCAGCTTGAGTGAGATTTCATTTTTCTCCTCTTCACCGCGCTTCGTAATGCGGGGGACAGCATCGAGATTAGGAATGCGTTGGCGCACCAATTCCAGCTCATCGACTTTCACGGAAGCCGAAAGCATAATGCTTTGAATATCAACGCCGTGGCTTAGCCCTTGAACAGTCAGCGGAGCATCGGGGTCGAAGGCCACCTTTGCACTTTTCTCTTGCAGCAACTCTGTAATAACCCGTTCAATCTGAATGCGAATAGCTTTGACGAGCTTTGGCGCATCGACTTTCTTCATAGCCAGAAGAATTTGCTCAATGCGCTTGTCACGGTGCTGCTTTTGAAGTGCAATTGCTTGGTCTAAGTCGGCGCGTGAAATCATATTCTCCTCTAAGAGAATAGCGCCTAAGTCTTCACGACCTGTATCAACGGCAATCACAAGCCCGTTGCGGAAGAAGACTTTCTTCTGAACACTGCCATCGTCAAGTGTAACAATCATTGCGCCAGTTTTCTTCATCTGGCGAATGAGTTGTAGCATCTCTGTAATCGTCCAGCCCTTGATATTTCCGACAAATGACATACTGGCCCAAGTTTTCGTGAGGTGCGTTCAGTGATTAGTCAGTTTGATGCGTTTGATGCGTGCTGCGCTCAGGCACAATATATACTTGGTACTGCAAAATATCAAAGGCATACAATGCAGGTGCAGCGTAAAACAGTGTAGGTGTCGTGTTGGAGGTATGCTTGCAATGCTTAATGTAGCATACAATGCTCTGAGCATATTCGAACAGCGTTGAAGGCTTTGCTGTGCAGCTTGTCAGGGTCAAAGTCGCTGGTAAAATTGGTGGCGACACTCTATAACCAGCGAGTGACGGCTGACACCAATTTGAAACCAGCTTACGAGTTTCGGTGAAGTTTTGCGAAAGGGTTAGTTGCGAAAGGTAACGGTGGAAACCTGCACTTTTGAGTCTTTTGCGGTTTTGGGGTTAGGTGAAAGGATATTACGAAAGGTAAAGTTGAGGAGGCAGGATTCGAACCTGCGGTAGCCTGATCCAGAGTCAGGTGCCTTACCACTTGGCTACTCCTCAATCGCTCAAGCAGCTTAGAGTCGCAGAGCAATCCGCACTGCTTAGCTCTTCACCTAATCTACTCTCTCGAGAATACTGGAAAAACCTTATGTGCACCCGTGAGGACTCGAACCTCAGACCTTCTGATCCGTAGTCAGATGCTCTAATCCAACTGAGCTACGGGTGCAAAACCAAAAGGACTTAAAGATATAGCATTCGACCAGTTTTTCAAAATACGCTAATTGCAAGTCAAGTTTCCAGCTAACAAAATCAGAACCGCACCCTGCTTAGAATCGCCAGCGAACAAACGCTTCAATCGCTTCGTATTCAGGAAGACCCAGTTTGTCATAAAGTCTTGCCGTGTTACGGTTACGATCTTCAGCACGCTGCCAAAACTCACGACTGTCAGCACCAGGAAAGCGAGCGCTGTCTTTCTGCGACTGATGCTTGAAAATTGCGCGGCGCTTACGCAACAGTTCATCAGGACTGAGCGGCACTGCCATCTCAATTTCCGATAAATCCCACTCTTGCCATGCACCACGATACAGCCACACATAACAATCTTTCATCCACTCGTGATGCTTGATGCGCTCAATCGCACGAAATAGCGCGTCCAAGCAAACGCGATGCGTGCCGTGTGGGTCAGAAAGGTCACCTGCAGCATAGATTTGATGTGGCTTAACGCGCTCCATCACGTCAATCATGATTCTAATATCTTCTTCACTGAGTGGCTTTTTCTTGACACGACCAGTTTGGTAGAATGGTAAGTCCAAAAAGTAGATACGATCTTCTGGAATGCCACAATACCGACAAGCTGCTTTGGCTTCGCCACGCCGAATCAAAGTCTTGATTTTTTGAACGGCTTCGGAGTCTATATCGGTCGGCGCTTTCTTGCGAAGAGAGTCAGAGACTTCCTGATAGATTCTTTGCGCAGCCTCGCTGCCTTGCAAACCGAAAAGCTCGTTGAAGTCACGCACGAAATCAGCAAAGCGAATGGCATCTTCATCAAACACGGCGATGTTACCAGAGGTTTGGTAAGCAACATGCACCTCGTGTCCCTGCTCAACCAAGCGAATGAGTGTGCCGCCCATTGAGATAACATCATCATCGGGATGCGGACTGAAAATAAGCACGCGCTTCGGGAAAGGTTTGGCACGCTCAGGGCGGTGACTATCGTCTGCGTTAGGTTTTCCGCCCGGCCAACCAGTAATCGTGTGCTGCATTTGATTGAACACATCTATGTTAATCGTGTAAGCAGGGCCGCGTTCAGTCAGCAAGTCGCCCATTCCATGCTCACGGTAGTCTTCATCGGTAAGTTTAAGAATAGGCTTCTCCAACGTTTGCGATAGCCACACAACGGCAGCACGTGTGAGCTTGTCTGTCCAGTTGACTTCACCGAGTAGCCAAGGGGTTTTAATGCGTGTCAGTTCCGCAGCAGAGGCAGTGTCAAGCACAATCGTTGCATTCGGGTGCTCTTGCAAAAATGAAGCAGTTACACTTTCCGTGACAGGACCCTCGACCGCTTTTCGAACAATGCTGGCTTTGCCCTCACCCCATGCCATGAGGATAATGCGCTTTGCTTGCAAAATAGTGCCTACGCCCATCGTAATTGCCTTGCGCGGCACATTTTCTTCGCCGAAAAAGTCGCTGGCAGCATCAAGACGCGTGATACGGTCGAGCGTAACAAGACGCGTGCGGGAGTCTTTTTTAGAGCCCGGCTCATTGAAACCAATGTGTCCTGTGCGACCGATGCCCAGAATCTGGAGGTCAATACCACCCGCAGCTTGGATTTTGCCCTCATACATCGCGCAGTAGTCTGCCACTTTCTCGCGCGGCACCGTGCCATCAGGAATGTGAATGTTCTCGGGCAAAATGTCAATGTGGTCAAAAAGGTGTTCGTGCATAAAACGCACATAGCTCTGCAGCGAATCGGGCTGCATAGGGTAGTATTCATCAAGATTGAATGTGATGACATTTTTGAAGGACAGGCCCTCTTCACGGTGCAAGCGCACCAATTCTTCATAGACGGTAACGGGGGTTGAGCCTGTTGCTAATCCGAGCACTGTAGGTTTGCCTGAGGCGGCTTTCTGGCGAATAAGATCAGCAATTTCATTTGCAACTGCACGAGAAGCCGATTTCGAGTCGGGATAAATGACTGTAAAGATCTTTTCAAGGCGACGCATCTCAGGACTGGCATAGAGTGGCTCTGCCACGGTCGCATCAGAGAACTGCAGCATCATATCACTAAGTAAGCGGTTGGTTAAAGAGAGAAGTTTTGCTCTAAAACTCTACAACAGTAGTGCGAAATTTAAGGGAATTATGATTTTTCAAACAAAGTGTTATTTTCGCCGCCAAACATAAGGAGAAAGGTGAGCAGGCAGTTAGCTTATCACTCCATAGTAATCAAGTTGTGTAGTCTGATGTCATCTTCTCAGAAGCAAAGCCTCAGGCGTGGGACAACGGGGTTCCCCTTTAAGCACCTTTTCTTCCAATTAATCTATGCAACTCAAAAAACGAGGAGACAGCAATATGATGCAGTTCAGTTGGCTTTGGCGAAGTTGCAACTTCGCACAACCCCGACGCACATTTCTCCCCAGTCTGTTGCTTCTAATGCTCTGGCTCTTGCCCTCACTGGCTTTGGCACAGCAGCTTCGATACACCATTAGCGGAAAAGTGCTCGAAAGCGGCACTCGCCAACCTGTGGCAGGCGCAACGGTGCGTATTGAGAACACCGTGCTGGGCACACCGACCGACCGAGACGGTAACTTTACACTCACTGCCTCGCTGCAGCCCGGTACTTACACCCTTAGCGTAAGTTATATTGGCTTCAAACGCCGACTGGTTCGCCTGACGCTCGGCGACAACAATCAGGTTAAGCTCGAAGACATCTTGCTAGAAGAAGATGCGGCACGTGCTGAAGAAGTGGTAGTAACAGGCACTTCCACGCTCACCAGCAAAAAAGAGCTCGGCAATGCCATTTCAACCGTAACAGCACGAGAAATTCAGAACGGCGCTGCGCAGCAAATCGACCAAGCATTGCAGGGGAAAATTCCAGGGGCGATGATTAATCAAAATTCAGGTAACCCGGGCGGCAGCATTTCTATTCAGCTACGCGGCGCCAACACCATTCTGGGTAATACGGAACCGCTCTACATTATTGATGGAGTCATCGTCAACAACGACCGTAACGTGCTGCTCAACTTGGGCGGCTATGTGCAGAACCGCTTGGTAGACTTGAATCCAAACGATATCGAGCGCATTGAGGTGGTCAAAGGGGCCGCAGCGGCTGCAATTTATGGCTCGCGTGCCAACAATGGCGTCATTCAAATTTTCACCAAACGCGGCTCAGCGGGCGAACCAAAAATTGAATACAGCACACGCTTCAATTTTGACCAAGTGCGCAAGCGCTTGCCGATTAATGACTATCCATTCCTAGACCCAGTTGGCACTCCGAATCCGCGCCCAACGCAGCGCTTTGACTACCAAGATTTCTTCTTTCAGAACGCATACGGCACGGAGCAGTATCTCTCTGTCTCAGGCGGTTCGGGTAACACAAACTACTTTCTTTCAGGCTCTTATCTGGGCAACCAAGGTATCATCAAGGGCACAGCGATTCAACGCACCAGTGTGCGCGGTAACTTCGACCAGGTCCTGACCAGTTGGGCACGCGTCTCACTGAACCTCAATTACAACTATACCGAAACACAAGACAAGGCTAACAATGCGACTTCTGGCAACGATGGGGTGCTGGTAGGTTTTGTCTTTGGCAACACGGCAATAGACCCGCGCCCGAATGCACTGGGCGAGTATCCCAGCACCCGAAGTGCAACAGGCATTGCACTAGCAAATCCGCTTGAAGTCATTGACCGCTTCCGCTACACACAAGCGACCAATCGTTTTGTAGGCAGTGCGCGACTGGATATTGCGCCTTTCGACGGCTTTAGTGCCGATGCCACATTTGGCTATGACACTTACACCCAAAATGGCACGATTTCCATTCCGCCCGGAAATACTTCATTTGACTTCCGCAACGGCTTCCAGCGTTTCGCCACACAGAGCGTGCGTCAAGTCAACATTGACATCAATGCCCGCTACTTCCGTGAGCTGACTGAGTGGCTGAAATCCACAACGCTGGTCGGCGGCACTATGCAATACGATGAGACGGACATCTTAGGCTCACAAACCATCAACACCACACCGAATGTTGAAATCGTCGGTGGCGGCGTAACCACCGTCGCAAGCGAGACCCGTGATGTAGCGCGCACAATTTATGGCGCATTCATCCAGCAAACCTTTGGTGTAGCTGACCGATTTTTTCTCACAGGAGCAATTCGGATGGATGCCTCATCGGTCTTCGGAAAAGATGAACGCTTCCAATTTTTCCCGAAGGTCAGTGCGTCATATGTGCTGTCTGAAGAACCGTTCTGGAAAGAATCAGAGATTGCAAAGACGATAAACAATGTCAAACTGCGTGCTGCACTGGGCTTTTCAGGCGGTCTGACAGTCATCGGTGCATTCGATCGCTTCACGAACTACTCACCGACCACCTACGACGGCAAAGCAGCGATTTTGCCCAGCGCGCTGCTTGGCTCACCAACTATCCGACCAGAACGCCAGCGCGAAGTAGAAGTAGGTATTGATGCAACATTCCTCAACGACCGTATTGGCATTGAGCTAACATATTACGACAAACTGCTGACCGACCTACTCATTCGCCGCAACATTGCTGCATCGACGGGGTTTAGTCAGCAGCTCGACAATGTGGGCACAGTCTCCAATCGTGGGCTGGAAGTGCTACTGCGCACAACACCTGTGCAAACCAGTGATTTGCGCTGGGACGCAACGATTAATTTCTTCTTCAATCGCAATGAAGTCATTGATACCAAAGGTGGCATCATTGCGCTGGGTGTTTATGGCTTCTCTTCAGCCATTAATGGTTACCCGCTGGGAGTATTCTACGCCAGTGCCTACAAGCGCGATGCCAACGGTAATATTCAGTTTAGTCCCGATGGCGTGCCGCTTCGGCAGCTCAATCCTGATGGCACGGTGCAGAACAAGGTTATTGGCGACCCTAACCCAGACTGGCAGGCAACGGTCATCAATGAGCTGTCGTGGCGAGAGTTTTCGTTTCGTGTGCAGATTGATATTCTGCAAGGGCGACAAGTGCTGAATTTTACCAATCGCAATGGCGAGCAGAACCAAGTGCTGGCTGGCTACCGTGATGTGCTGGAAGGCAAAAAACCAGCAGGCTACTACACCAATCCACGCTTTGCAGTTGAGCCAGAGAATCCCGGTGTGTTCCGCATCATTGAACACTGGGTGGAAGATGGCTCATATGTCAAGATTCGTGAAGCTTCGCTGTTTTACAACTTTACCAATTTCTTCGGCATCAGAAGTGGGCAAATCGGCTTAATCGGGCGCAACCTGTTCTCGTTTGACCGCTACAACGGCTACGACCCTGAGCTGAATGCCTTTGCTCGGCAAGGGGTGCCAACAGGCGCCGATGATACGGAAACGCCGATTCCGCGCAGTCTCTCTATTGCGCTTCGCATCAACTTCTAACCAGATGAACGGAGGAATTCGAGTATGACACACTTCACTTCAAAGCGAGCACTTTCCCTTTCTGCGACGCTTCTCAGCATTGTGCTCTCTACATGCCTCTTTTTTAGCTGCACGCTTGACCCCGTCAATCCAAACGCCGTAACCGAAGACAAAGCGCTAACAACGCGTGATGGCATTTTCAACACGGCGGTCGGCTTGCAGCGCTTCTTTGCGGTTGATTTGATGTCAGCCATCATTCGCACGCCCGGCACCACCAGCCGTGAGCTGGCTATTACACGCACCTTCATTAACCTCACTGACCTTGAAGCGGGCGGACAGGGTCTATCGAACGAAAACACCGACATTTTGGTGCTCTTTCAGAACCTTTGTCGCGCAATTGAAATCAGCAATCAGCTTATTGCGGCCACGCCCAGCGTAACTGCTATTCCTGACAGCACACGCAATGGTATTCTGGCAATTGCACATTTGCATAAGGCGATGGCACTAAGCTACTTCATTCAGTATTTCGAGCAAGCACCGATTAACACAGATCGCCGAGAGCGGGCGGTGTATGCGCCACGCGCGCAAGTGTTAGCCGAAGCCTTACGCTCGCTTGACCAAGCTGAGCAACTTTTTGCCAGAGGTAACACAGCTCAACTGCGTGCAAATGTGCTAAGCTCTGGGTTGGATATGGTAAATACCATTCGCGCCTTTCGAGCACGCTGCCACTTGATGGCAGGGAACTATCAAGCAGCAATTGATGCAGCAAATAGTGTCGACCTGACAGCACGCTCGCAGTTTGTCTATGATGCCGTCAGTCCTCAGAACATTATGTGGCTCAACATTCTGACAGTAGGCGCAGGTGCAAACACAGCGGCAACCTCATATGCCTGCCGCGACAGTCTCGGCCTACCACCGCAGTTCTTTGAAGTAGCGGATAGCACTCGACGCAATTTCTTCTTAGGCTCGGTGCTCCGAACGCCAGCAGTGGGGGCCGCTGCACCACAATTTCACCATCGCAATCACTTGGGCTTTGGAGCACTGAACAATTCACCCATTCCAATCTATCGGCCTATTGAGATGATTCTCATTCGTGCCGAAGCAAATGTGCGGCTGGGGCGACTGGCAGACGCCGTAGCAGACATCAATCGCGTGCGGCAGAAGACAGGGCTAAACATTGCCTTCAATATCGGTGCAAATCCAAACCCTTACACAGGACCGCAAACCGAGCGCGCCTTGCTGGATGAAATTTACAAGCAACGCTGCATAGAGCTATATCTGTCTGGCTTACGAATGGAAGATGCGCGCCGCTTGGGCATCCCGGGTCCGCAGCCCGGACAGCCAATTCCCTCAACCACGCGCACACGAAACTTTTATCCTTATCCACGACGCGAGCGCGATAACAATCCAAACACACCGCCTGACCCAGTAATTTGAAATCGGAACATCGGTGGGATTTGAGCAGAGACCGCGCTCTTGCCAACTTAGGCAAGAGCGCTTTTTGTTGAAACGCATGCCGCCCAAGCAGAAAATTTTTCAGGAAACCGAACACCGTATTATTTTCCTTCGCCTTAAAAACAGTAGCGCAATATGGCCTGGTATAAGCGAGCAAAACCAGCAATTCTCACTGAGCAGAAGCGCGATACGCCCGAAGGACTCTGGACAAAGTGCGACAACTGCGGGGCGATTATCCACCGCAAGCAGTTGGAAGACCATGTCTACACCTGCCCTGAGTGCGGCTATCACTTTCGCATTCCGCCGCAGAAGTATTTCGAGATTCTTTTTGACCGAGAAAAATTTGAGGAAATCGATGCGCACTTAAAGTCTGCTGACCCTTTAAACTTCGTGGACACGAAGCGCTACATTGACCGCATTGAGACAACTATCAAGAAAACAAAGGTGATGGATGCCTGTCGCACGGCGATTGGCACAATCGGTAGTCGAACCTGCGTGGTATCTGCAATGGATTTTGGCTTTATTGGTGGCTCAATGGGATCGGTGGTCGGCGAGAAAATTTCACGTGCGATTGACAAGAGCATTGAACTGAATGCACCACTCATTATTATCTCCCAGTCAGGTGGTGCAAGAATGATGGAAGCGGCACTCTCTCTGATGCAGATGGCGAAAACGGCTGCAAAGCTAACACGCCTCCATGAGCGCCGAATCCCGTACATTTCCTTGATGACGGACCCTACGACAGGCGGCGTAACCGCTTCATTTGCGATGCTAGGCGACTTTAACCTTGCTGAACCCGGCGCACTAATTGGCTTTGCTGGACCGAGAGTCATCAAAGAGACCATCCGTCGTGAGCTACCTGAGGGCTTCCAGAGCGCTGAATCCGTTAAAGAGCACGGCTTCATTGATTTCATCGTGCCAAGAAAAGAACTCAAGCAAAAGATTGAACAATTGCTGAGCCTTGTTTGCGACTGATGAGCATTCAACCGCACCGCAAAGTGAAGCCACTGTAAAAACAGTTCTCATTACACGCCCCAAAGCACAAGCAGCTGAACTGGTAGAGGCACTCAGTCGGCTGGGTTGGCGCTGCGAGCTTTTCCCGACAATCGAGATCCGTCCGCTCGGGGCATGGCTTGCCATGCCGCCTTCTCTGGGCGACTACGACAGCATCATTTTCACGAGCGCAAATGCTGTGGAGCACTTTCTTGGACCACTGCAGCAAATCAAATCAAACGAGCAGAGAGCGTTGCAGTATGCGGCAATTTATGCCATTGGCGAAAAGACCAAAGCGGCACTGGAAAAGTTTGGCATAACGACTGCCGTTGTGCCCCAGCAGTCAAGTGCGGAGGGACTTTGTGCGTTACTGAGGCAAGGGGGTGTTACAGGCAAAAAGTTTCTGTTTGTGCGCGGTCGGTCAGCGCGCCGGCTTATACCAGCGTGTATTGCTGAAATGGGCGGTATATGCGAGGAATGTGAAGTGTATGAAACGGTGAAGCCTGAAACAGGGGACTGCGACCGCATTCGCACGCTGATAGCCGACGGAAAAATCAATGTGGTGGCTTTTGCCAGTCCCTCCGCTGCACGGCACTTTTTCGAACTGTGTGGCACGGTTGCACCATCCACTAAGCTGGCCGCTATTGGCGAAACGACGGCTCAAGAAGTGCGGCGACTGTTCGGACGCATTGAGATTATGCCAGATACCCCAAGCAGTGAAGGTTTGGCACAAGCAATCGCCAGTGCCTTCAGAGACTGGCAGTGAGAGGGTTTCAACTTGCTACATAACGAGGCCTGCTCCAGGGTAGGCATTACTGCTCGAGCTTCTTAAGCAAAAGATACAGATGTGGATGGGGCTGCTCGAGCGTGTGTGCAGAAACCAGCTCGCCAGCGCGCTGAGCGGCAATCGCCCCTGCTTCCACTGCTCGCTTCACTGCTGGCAATTCACCAGAAACGACAATTGCAACATAGCCGCCGCCAATCAGCTCCTTGCTGACTAAATCTACGCTGCCAGCATGCAACATTGCGTTAGCCGCTTCCAGAGCGCCAACAAACCCTTTGGTCTCTACGATGCCTAGTGCCATCATACCCGAGAAAAGTTTTTTCGGAATTTGATGTCAAAGCTACAAATAAAAAACATCGCTGCTGCTTGTTCAGATGAGGGAAGCGGTAGATTCGCAGTGCAACCTTTGAGATGAAGCGTCAGGCAAAATTTTGTAACTTGCTGAAAAGGAGCGTTCAAAACACAATGAAGAAATTTGGCTTTACGACGCGCGCTATTCACTATGGGCAAGAGCCTGATGCAGCGACTGGTGCAGTAGTGCCGATGCTGTCTATGGCAACAACCTATAAGCAAGATGGCATCAATCAGCCGCGAGGGGGCTTCGAGTATTCACGAGCGCAAAATCCAACCCGCGCGCAGCTCGAGAAAGTGCTGGCAGGGTTAGAGAATGCGACATACAGCAACGCATTTGCTTCAGGTTTAGCGGCGCTAGCAGGCTTGATGAGCCTCTTTGTGCCAGGCGACCATATTATCGCTGGTGACGACCTCTACGGCGGCACAGTGCGCTACTTCAATCAAGTCCTCGCAAAATACGGGCTGACGTTTTCATATGTGGACACCACAAACTTGGATGCCATAGAGCAGGCGATTACACCAAAGACCAAGCTGATTTACTTGGAGTCACCAACGAATCCAATGCTTCGTCTCTCCGACCTGGCGGCGGTGGCAGAAATCGCAAAGCGCTATGGGCTGCTAATGGCGGTGGATAACACGTTCGCAAGTCCGTATTTGCAAAATCCACTGGATTTCGGAGCCGATGTGGTGCTGCATAGTTCAACCAAGTATCTTGGTGGACACTCCGATATTGTGGGTGGCGCATTAATGACCAATCATCCGCAGCTCTACGAACACTTCTGCTTTCAGCAAAAAGCAGTTGGCGCAGTGCCTTCACCATTCGATTGCTGGCTGTTGATGCGCTCGGTCAAAACCCTTTCGCTACGGGTGCGAGAACAGTGCCAAAATGCGCAGGCAGTGGCGGAGTTTCTGTCGGAACAAGTGGGGATTGAGAAAGTGTATTACCCCGGCCTACCCTCTCATCCGCAGTATGAATTAGCCAAGCGCCAAATGCCAAGAGGATTCGGTGGTATCGTGTCGGTAGATTTAGGTTCTCGTCGCCGTGTAGAGACCTTCATCAAACACTTAGAAATCTTCACCTTTGCAGAAAGTTTGGGCTGTGTGGAGAGCTTGGTGTGCTACCCATGGGAGATGACGCATGCAGCGGTGCCCGTAGAGCGCCGCTTGCAACTCGGACTCACCGAAGGCTTAATTCGGCTCTCGGTAGGCATTGAGGATAAAGAGGATTTAATTGCTGACTTGCAGACCGCACTGGCAAAGACCTTGCCTGAAACACAGTTAGCACGCTAACAGAGTTTGGAGAGCAATACGATTGTGGCGACCTAATGTGCTGCGTCCACAGCAGCAGAGGCTAGCACACCGTATTGCGCAATGAATGACAACTCAATCAAAGAAGAAACGATGAACCCTGAACAACCGCAGCAACCGATTCAAATCAATATTGAGGTTGATGAAAAGACTGCAGAAGGCATTTATTCAAACTTTGTGTTAATCAATCACTCACCTGCAGAATTTGTAATAGACTTCACGCGGCTGTTGCCCGGCATTGCGAAAGCGAGGGTGAGTGCCAGAATTATTATGACGCCGCAGCATGCAAAGTCGCTACTCTTTGCGCTGCAAGATAATATCCAGAAGTATGAAAGCGTCTTTGGGCCGATTAAAATGCTGGGTGAAGAACCGTCACAGACCCAGATGGGCTTTCGCATTGACGGAAAAAACAAGCCATCGTGAAAGAAAGGAGTGCAAGAGCAAAATTACCAGCCGCTTTCAAGGTGCAGGGGCTATGGTAAGCGTCCTCCAATAGAGGCGTAGTGTATGCTATCTTGAATTGCGTTACTTCGCTGCTTTCTGCAGCAGAGGGAAAGGCACGCTGCGGAGTCGAGCAAAGGTCGGGCTGTAGAGCAAGATGCCTTAGAGAGGTCTTTCGTATATTGCCTCCGCATAGCAGCAAAATGATGAGCATGTAGATGAGACGCGTGGTTGTTGATGGATATAACTTGGCGCACAAGTTGGGCAAAAAGCTCTCGCGGCAGACCTTATCCAGTGTTCGCAGCGAGCTTGAGCAAGCATTGCAGCGCTATGCGATGCGCTATAACGCCAAAGTAACGCTAGTCTACGATGGGCGTGGTGTGATAGGGCGCTCGGAATCGTTGGGCATGCTGGAAGTGGTTTTTACGCCTTCTGGAGAAAGCGCAGATAAGCACATCAAAGCGCTGATTGACCAAGCGCCCTCGAAGGCAAGTCTGACTGTAGTGAGTTCAGACTGCAGCATTCGGCACTATGCAAAGGTGTCAGGAGTCGCAAGTGAGTCGGCTGAGACATTTCTGGAAGCGTTACGGCATGTGGTCTTGCCGCCAGAAGAAAAGACAGTCCCAGAAGCCAAACCAGATGACTTAGATGCGAAGCCGAGCCAGCTGACTGATGAAGAAGTAGAGGAATGGAAAAAACTGTTTGGCGCATCAGTGCCGAAGAGTAAGTAGCACTGCACGGTGTTGAAAAATCGACCTGAAGGTAAAGTTGCTTTTTTGCTATGAAAAATTCTCAAGCTATTCTCTTCAGCCTTGATGTGCTCACCAAGCAGCGAACCGAATGTGAAGAAACGCGTGAGCTGTATATGGAAATTTCGGCGGCACAATTTCCTCATCTGCATAAACATCTGGCACTTTATGACATTCAAAAGATTGCGGAATCATCGCTCATCGTGTTCAATGCATGCGTAGAGCAAACGATGATGCGCGACTTACGAGCGCCGAATCTGGCGGTGATTGTGGGGCGAGCTATTGCACAGGCCCTGCATCGTGAAGCCACAATTGAAGAGATTACAGAGGTGATGATGGTGGCGCGACGAATGATGAACTTTTCACTCTCACGGCGCTTTGCTGCCTGTCTGATTGCTTTGCAGAAAAGCGGGTATATGCTGGGGATTGTTGCAAATAGCCCTCTTTCGGCTTTTATTTTGGCTGATGCATTTGAAGATATGGGGATTGTGCGCCGATTCGAGACCATCATTACCTCCAGCGATGCGGGATACTTTAAGCCCAGTCCCAAGATTTTCCAGCTGGCAATCGAGTCTATGCGGTGCGCTGAGGAAAATGTAATTGTAGTCGGCTCCAACTTGGAGCGAGACCTTTTGCCTGTAGAGCAGATGGCTGTCAAGAAAGTGTATATCAACAACTACCGAAAACGGCAGCGCTTGCCCAAAGGATTTTATCGCCTCTCTGCCTTAGAAGAACTCCCCTCGCTGGATATGAAGAAACTCTCGCGAGGCGATTAGCGCTCCAACAGCTACGACCATGCGCATCTTTTGGAGAATCGTCTCAAAACTTCTTTTCCTGCTCTTTATGCTGGGTGTGGTGGCACTGGCATTTGCATATATGTATCTCTTCAAATCGTCGCTCAACTCCGTGCACTACGATCAACCCAAGCTGGTTAAAATTCATCGTGGGATGACTTTTTCGCAAATCGTGTCGGAACTGCAGAAAGAGGGCGTTATCAAGCATGCGCTTCCTTTGCAAATTGTGGCACGCTTTATGCCAGAGCTAACCAACATCAAGCCTGGGCGATACTATATTCCAAGCGGAATGACCAGCGTCGAGCTGCTGCGTTTTATGTATTCACGCAAGCAGGATGAGGTGCGCATTCGCATTCCAGAAGTCTCGCGCGGTGCACAGGTGGCGCAAATTATCGGGCAAAATCTGGATATTGATTCAGCAACCTTTATGCGTGCCTTTACCAGCAAAGAACTGCTCCGAGAACTGGGCGTCGATGCACCGAACTTTGAAGGCTACTTTCTTGCTAATACTTACAACCTGCCCTGGTCTTCGACAGCCGAAGATGTAATTCGCTTCTTTGTGAAAGAATTGCGCAAAGTGTTTAACGATAGCTTGCGAGAAGTGGCGCGTAAAAGGGGGCTAACAGAAGTAGAAGTCCTAACGCTTGCGTCTATCGTGGAAGCAGAAACGAGCTTACCATCGGAGCGCCCACTGGTGGCAAGCGTCTATCTCAATCGCTTGGAGAGAGGTATGCTGCTGCAAGCAGACCCAACTTTCATCTATGCAGCTATGCTCGAGAACGACTACGATGGCAACCCTAACAATCCCAAACACCGCAAGCGCGACTCGCCCTACAACACATATCTCTATCGCGGACTGCCGCCCGGCCCAATTGGCAACCCAACCAAAGAATCTATTTTGGCGGTGCTTAACCCTGCTAAGACACCCTATCTTTTTTTTGTCGCAACTGGATACGGCGGACACCGATTTGCTGAGACCGCTGAAGAACACGCAGCCAATGCCGCACGCTACTATGCACGCCGCAAAGAGCTGCGCGATAGCCTCAGAGCCTTGCAGCATGCATTAGACAACTAAAAAACCGACTACTATGGCACGCTCGCTCTACAAGGATGACTGCATTTTTTGCAAAATCGCAGCAGAAAAAATCCCGTCGAAAAAAGTGATAAGCACGGACAAAGTTGTTGCCTTTCACGACATTAATCCTGTTGCACCCGTGCATATTCTGATTGTCCCGAAAATTCATATTGAGACGCTGAACGACCTAACTGCTGACGATGCAGAACTGGTCGGGAGCCTATTTATCGCTGCAAAAGACATTGCCAAGTCGCTAGAAATTGCGGAGAGCGGATATCGAACCGTTGTGAACTGCAACCGTGAGGGTGGACAGACGGTCTTTCATTTGCATGTGCATCTTATTGCAGGTAAGCCAATGGGCTGGCCGCCGTTCCCGATGTGATGTAATGAAAGGTGGAATTGCTATTTTGCAGGCACAAAAAATGCCGTATCTTCTATGGCAACGGAGAACTTGCGCATTGCACAGCTAAGAAAGTTTTTGGAAAAAGACCCGAACGATTCATTTTCACGCTATGCGCTAGCGTTGGAACTTCTGAATGCGAACCAGTTGCAAGAGGCGCAGAGCGAGTTTGAAACCTTGCTCCAAAACGACCCAAACTACACGGCAACCTACTACCATTTGGGAAAACTTTACGAAAAACAAGGTCATCCTGAAAAAGCCAAGGCACTCTACGAAAAGGGAATTCTCCTAACGCAGCAGCAAGGAGATGCACACGCTAACAAGGAACTGCGTGAAGCGCTCTTTATGCTGACAGGGGGCGATGACGATTGAGGCGCATAAACTAAACCCAAAAGGAGCAACTCTATGAAACGCATTTTCTCTTTTGCCTTAGGGATGTTCTTTCTTTTTGCGCTTCAAGTCGGACAAAGCCAAGCGCAGGAGCGGCAGCTTACGGTAACAACCTCGCCTGCTAAAGAAGGAGAACCTTTTGAAATTCGTATCGGCCCGCCACAAGACCTCTCCATTAGCCGTGCAGTCGCACGCATTCGCATCTATGGTACATCGGACTATCGTGTCGTGGAGGCTCAGCCTGAGGGGAATGTGTTTGTAGTGCGCATTCCAGGCGACGAAGTCGAGCCACCTGCGATTGAGTTTTATGTGGTGGCACAAATGGTCGATGGCTCAAGACTAACCTACCCTGCCATTTCGCCAGAAACCACACCCGCCAGTGTAACCGTCACTCCAAAGCCTGAAGACCCGAGATTGATTCTCATCTCGCCAGAGCGAAATGCAGTAGTTTCGGAAGATGAGCTAATCATCTCGTTTTCATTTTATCGGATAAGTGACCAAGTGGACCGCAGCAAAATTCAGCTGTTCTACGATGGCGTAGATGTGACGCAGCGCGCCGTGATTTCAGAGAACATGATTACGTATGTGCCCGACCGCCCACGTCCGGGACGAAGCAGAGCAGCGGTGGTGGTACGGAATGCCGAGGGCGTGGTCATTGCGACAAACACCGTGGTCTTTACGGTGCTAAGCCGCACGGAGGTGGGCGTGCCACAGCTTAGCGAGGCAGAGAAAAGAAAAGTGCGCTTTACTTCGCAGAATGCCGCAGAACTGCGCAGCGAGCGCATTAACGATTCTACGATTAACTATGCCCGTCTCAACCTGAGCTTTGATGCAACGCTGAATTTTGTCGAAGTAGGGGCGCAAGTCTATGTCACAAATGAAAACCAAGCATTTCGCCAGCCTGCCAATCGCTTCTTAGGGCGACTAAGCATTCCATTTTTGGAAGTAAAGGCAGGTGATGTCTTCCCTGAATACACTTACTACCTCAGCAATGGGGTGCGGGTGCGCGGAGTAGAAGTAACAGCGACGCCAGGTCCTATACGTGCCACAGTGCTGGTCGGCAATGCAGCCGAAGCCGTTGAGGCACAGTTCATCGGTGGGCGCGTAACGATTCCTGTTACACCTTCGCCTGGGCGATTGGATTCTATTAACGCGCTGTTGCAGCGCGGCTTTGTGCGCATTGATTCCAGTGCAGCAGGCGAGACATTTCAGCAGCGCACCGCTGTAGGCGCATTTGCACGCAATATGTTTGCAGCCGTAGCAGGCTTCAACACCCCATTTGTGCGATTTAACTTGCAAGTATTACGCGGCAGCGACGACATTACAGGGCTAAACCGATTGCAGATTCTCAGTCGTGGCGTGGCGCCGCAGCAAAATGTGGCAATTGGTGGCAGTATGAAGGTTATTCCTGTGGCAGGTCTTGCAGAGATTTTTGCTGATTTTGGCTTCTCGCTCACAAATCGCGACATCACGGACGGCAGCTTGTCGCCAAGAGAGCTGGATCAATTGACGGGTAATGTGGGGCTTGCTAATCGGCTGCAGCTCATTCCGATTATTGGCAGTTACGACAATCTGACGCGGATTATCACAATCAATAAAAACCTGACGCCGCTCCTACCGATTGACCTTTCTTCACTGGCTTTCCGAGCAGGCGGAGAGCTGACCATTCGGGAGATTGGCAACACGCTACGTGCGGAGTATCTGCGGCAGGGGGCGCAGTTTAATTCATTCGGACTAGCATTCTACTTACCTGATGTGCAAGGCTTCCGCGTAAGCGACCGTTTGCGCATTTGGGACAACCGCATTTTGCTTTCTGCGGCGTTTGAATCACTCAGCGACAATCTCTTGCGCCAACGCGATCGCGTGCTGCGCACAGGGGGCACACTGGACGCAACAACTACTCGCTCGCTCTTCCGATTTGGCGGTGCATATTTCCCAACAGATGACTGGCCTAACATTCGCTTGGAGTTTCAGTTGCAGAACAACAAGAACAACATCCCAGCGACTTTTCGCGACAGTGTTGGCGCTGGAGCGACCGCCCGCCTTGAGAACATTAGCGGACTGGCGCTTCAAAACGATAACTCAACTATCACGGTCGTAGCTGACCTTCAGAAAACCTTTGTCATCAAGGAGCAGCCTCTTTTGAACAGCGTAACGGCGGGGCTGACAGCGATTGTTTCCAATCGCAGAGATAACCGCGACCTCACGCTTCGGTCAGGCGTGCTATACTCGCCAGCAGATAGCGAGCAAGTCTCGCAAGACTTCTCAAGCCGCTCAATTACGCTGTCAGGCATTTTTGCCTTTAGCATTCCGCTGCGTCTGAATGTGAATGTCACTAACCAGCTCAGTGAATTTTTTGTCTCAGATATGGTGCAAGTAGGTGGCACAATGCGAAGGGGGGCAGCGCTCCGCTCACAAGCCTTTACTTCAATCGACATATCCGCTGGCTATGGTTTTGTCAATAACACCTTGCGCCCGACGGCACGCTTGAACCTCATCTTTGGCAATTTCCCACGCGCACAGATAGGGCTGAATGTGCTTTATGATGTAACGCAATCTATTCAAGTCTCGGGTGATGTAGCTGCCTTTTTCGTGCAGGCGGCTAATGTGAATGGCGTAGCAGTTCGTCAAACAACTGACCTGATTGCGGCACTACGCGTGCAAGCGGTGTTTGGCAATTAGGCAATCAATTTGCTGAGCGATTTCGTAGAAGCCATAAGGCAAGTTTGACCGAAGGAGGAAACAAACGATGAACTTTAATCCGAACAAATTTACGCTGCGTGCGCAAGAGGCGTTCCAAGATGCGGCGGAGAAAGCCAGTCAAAATCAGCATCAACAAATAGAGCCAGAGCATCTGCTTTGGGCATTGCTATCCAAGCGTGAAAACATTGTCTTCCAGCTTTGCGAAAAGATGGGCGTGCAGACCGAGATGCTGCTGTCCATTTTGGAGCGTGAAATTGACCGATTTCCAAAAGTAACAGGCGCATCGGTCTCAGGACAGTATTTGTCGCAAAACCTTGCCAAGATTCTCGATAGCGCTGCGAGCATTGCTGACTCAATGAAAGATGAATTTATCGGCTCGGAGCATCTCTTTTTGGCAATGGTTGACTCGCAGCACAAAGTGGGGCGCATTCTGAAAGATGCCGGTGCAAGCCGCGACAAAACGCTGCAAGCCTTAGCCACCATTCGTGGCGCGCAGCGCATCACCGACCCAAATGCCGAAGACCGTTACAATGCGCTAAAAAAGTATTCACGCGACCTCAACGACCTTGCACGCAAAGGCAAGTTAGACCCCGTGATTGGACGCGATGAGGAGATTCGCCGTGTACTGCAGATTCTCTCGCGCCGCACGAAAAACAACCCTGTGCTGATTGGTGAGCCAGGTGTCGGTAAAACGGCAATCGTCGAAGGCATTGCGCAGCGCATTGTAGCAGGCGATGTGCCTGAGAATCTCAAGACCAAGCGCATTCACGCGCTGGATGTCGCAGCGTTGGTAGCAGGCACGAAGTTTCGCGGCGACTTCGAAGAACGGCTCAAAGCAATTGTCAATGAAGTGCAGCAGTCAGACGGCGAAATTATCCTCTTCATTGATGAAATCCATTTGCTGGTAGGCGCGGGAGCAACGGAAGGTGGCTCAATGGATGCCGCAAATATTTTGAAACCAGCACTTGCGCGTGGTGAGCTTCGTGCAATTGGTGCGACCACGCTGGACGAGTATCGCAAGTATATTGAAAAAGATGCTGCGCTGGAGCGGCGCTTCCAAACTGTGTTCGTGCAAGAACCCAGCGTAGAAGACACGATTTCCATCTTACGCGGGCTAAAAGAAAAATACGAGATTCATCACGGCGTGCGCATCACCGATGCGGCGATTGTAGCTGCCGCTGAACTCTCAAACCGATACATCTCCGATAGATTCTTGCCTGACAAGGCAATTGACCTGATTGATGAAGCGTCTTCCAAGTTGCGTCTGGAAATTGACAGCGTGCCAGAAGAGCTGGATAGGATTAATCGAGAGATTCGTCGCCTTGAAATCGAGCGCGAGGCCTTGAAACGCGAGCTGGAAGCAAGTAAAACTTAGTGCAGCAGCAAAGCTGTGGATAGCAAACGCACACATTGCAAGGCTAACGATGAAAAACTGGGCTGCTGCGCTCTGCTGCACAGTGTTAGTTTGCGGTGCGCTTCACAAGGCGCAGGCGCAGTGGCTCGAAAAACCGCTGTGCGATTGTGTGCGACCGCTGAATGTGCCGCATACTCAGGCGCGTGCCTCAGCGCCAGCAAAGCGACCTATTGACATTCTGCACTACGCGCTCTCGCTCCGGCTCACAATGCGAGATGGAAGACTGCAAGGCGTCAATCGCATTCACATCTGTTCATGGGTCAATGAGCTGCCACGTATCTCGCTCTCTGCGGCAGCGCTCGTAATTGATTCCGTGCAATTACCGACTGGTGAGCGCCTTTCGTTCCAGCACCAAGGTGATTCGCTGCATGTCATCTTACCTGTGCCAGCGCAACAGGGCGACACGATGACCTTGATGGTGCATTATCACACTAATGCAGGTCGGCGCGGCTACTACTTCTACACGGCGCAAGAATCAGGCAGCGAACCGATTGCTTACACAATGTCGCAGCCTTATGATGCCCGATACTGGATGCCCTGCCTTGATGAACCAGATGACAAAGCAACAGCTGAAATCTCCATAACAGTACCAAGAGGATTTATTGCCGCATCAATTGGTCGCCTAACGCATGTTGAGCAGCAGGGTGAGGAGACGACTTACCACTGGGCAACACAGTGTCCAGTTGCAACTTACCTAATGTGCGTAACGGTCTCTCGCTACGTAGTGCTGAGAGAAACATATAGGCGGGCAAGGCAAGGTGAAACGCCAGATGGGCGAGCGGTGGCGTCGCTGCAGGATACTTTGCCAATTGAACACTATGTCTGGCGAGAAGATTCGCTCAACGCAGTTGGGTTTTTCCAAAATCTGAGGCGAATGATTGAAGTGTGCGAGACGACTTTCGGCATTCCATATCCTTTTGAGAAGTATGGGCAAGCCGCTGTCCGTCCGTTTAGATATGGTGGAATGGAGCATCAAACACTCTCGACGCTCAACCGGAATTTGCTCTGGAATGAAAACTTGATTGTGCACGAGCTAGCACACCAGTGGTGGGGTGATATGGTAACTTGTGAGTCGTGGCGCGACCTTTGGCTCAACGAAGGCTTCGCCACTTACACCGAAGCACTCTGGCAAGAGTATTTGAATGGCAAGGAAGGCTTGAGACGCTATATGCGCGCTCGAATCCGACCGCATCTATGGCAAACGTCTATCTACAATCCGTCACCACTCTTTGGCGATGTAGTCTATGGCAAGGCTGCATGGGTGCTCCAAATGCTGCGCGGCTTAATGGGCGATGAACGCTTCAGAGCATTGCTCAAGCAATACGGCGAGCGGCATAAATTTGGCAATGCCAACACAGCTGCGTTTCAGCAGATTGCTGAAGAGATCTATGGTGGCAAGCTGGACTGGTTTTTTCAGCAGTGGATATTTGGGACAGGCATTCCGAAGCTGGAATATGCTTGGCAGAAGCGGCAAGAAGCAAGTGGCTGGCGAGTAACTGTGCGCATTCGTCAAACGCAGGCAGAGCCAGTGTTCAAGCTGCCAATGGAATTACAGCTCTATGCTGCAGATGGGAAGGCAGTCTTCAAGCGCACGATGGAAAGCCGTGATACCACTTTTGTGCTACATGCAGCAAGCGAGCCGCAAATGCTGGTGCTGGACGAGGACGAGTGGATACTGAAAGATGCAACCAATCTCACTGACTTATTGGAGCAAAGCCAAACAGGGCGACGCTTCAAGCTGGAACAAAACTACCCCAATCCATTTAATCCGACTACCACGATTCGGTATGAACTGCCGAGTTTTGCCTTCGTGCAGCTAAGGGTGTATGATATGTTAGGCAGAGAGGTGGCAACGCTGGTGAATGCACGCCAAGCGGCTGGGCGCTACGAAGTGGTGTTTGATGCAACAGGGCTGCCAAGCGGGATGTATGTCTATCGCTTGGTCGCAGGCAATTGGCAGGAAAGCAAAAAGATGATGCTGGTAAAGTGAACGCTAATCCCACCTTAGACTGTGTGCGGCACTTTTACCCGCAAGCCAGCCAGTAGAGTAGGCTGCCTGCAAGTTGAATCCGCCAACCTCACCTGCAATATCGAGGACCTCGCCAGCAATGAACAAGTTAGGCACCAATCGAGACGCCATCGTTTTAGGGTCAATCTCACGAAGTGAAATGCCACCTGCCGAGACTTCTCCACGCTCAATCGGCACTGCCTGTACGGTGCCAAGCGGATAAGCTTTGAGCACGCTAAGCAAATTCTTTCGCTGCGCCTTAGAAAGGTTGTGCCACTTTTGCTCTAACGAGATGCCTGAGGCTTCAAGCACAAACGGAACAATGGCGTTAGGCAAAGGGGCTTCCAGAAAAGTTCGAAGTGCCTGCGTAGGGTGGCAACGCTGCATCTCCAGTAGCTGCTGCTCTAAAGCTTCGACTGACAGTGCAGGGAAGAAATCCACATACATTGTGACCGATGATTGTTCCAGTGCTTCGGCGACATCACGTGAAATGGAAAGACAAGCTGGCCCTGAGAGACCTTGATGCGTGAAAAGCACATCATCGGTGCGCTCAAAGGTTTGAGAGGGGCTTTTGGCAATCAATCTCACATGTCGAAGCGAGACACCGACAAGCTCAGGATGAGGTGGCTGAGCCAAATAAATTGGTGCGAGTGCAGCACGCAGCGGCACAATCGTATGTCCAAGTGCAGCGGCAAAGCGAATGCCATCGCCAGTTGTGCCGGTTTTGGAGTAGGAGACGCCGCCTGTAGCGAGAATTAAAGCGTGTGCTTGGAATCTAAGCGCACTAAGATGCACACAAAAGGTCTCGGCCTGCCGCTCTACGCTAAGGGCACGGGCATTTGTAAGCACTTCAATGGAATGGGTGCTTAAAAGGGCTTCAAACACGGCAACGACATCGCTTGCCTTGCCAGAGAGCGGGAAGATGCGGCCGTTTGGACGCACATAAGTCGCAACACCGTGAGAGTGAAGCCAGCGAAGCACATCTTGGTTGGTGAAGGCGTAAAAAGCAGGTTTGAGAAATCGACGTTCAGCAGGACGCAAAAAGCCTTTCTCGAGCACGTGCATCATCTCACCTGCGTGGGTGATGTTGCACTTGCCGCCGCCTGAGATACGAATTTTGATGCCAAGCTGTGTGTTACGCTCAAGTAGGGTGATGTGCGCATCGCTATCTGCAACGCCAAGTGAGCGGAGATGCTGACGTGCGCTAATTGCAGCGCACATACCTGCTGCACCACCACCGATAATTACAATGTGCCGTGAGCGCGTTTCCATTCAGAATTTTGTGGCAAAATATGTCAAAAATCTTGTGAACGTGCGCCTAAGAGGCATTTGGTCAGGCGCAATCTCTGTCGCAACTTTGCAATTACAACGAACCTTAACAACTAACAATGAGTCTGTCGAATCTTGGCTTGCAGCCTTCAGCCAGCGAGTCCGTTGAGATGGAAACGCTGTATCGTTACGATATTTCGCTGGTAATTCCGCTCTTCAATGAAGCTGAATCGCTGCCTGAATTGGTGGCACAAATTGCTGACTCTATTGCCAAAAGCCAGCTGAGCGACTTGTTCGGGCATAAACCGACCTACGAAATTCTCTTCATCAATGATGGCTCGAATGATGGCTCCGACCGTGTTATCAAAGGTCTTATGGCACAATACCCTGAAATTAAGCTCATTTCTTTTCGGCGAAATTACGGCAAATCAGCTGGGCTGGATGCAGGCTTCAAAGCGGCACAAGGCAAGTATGTGATCACAATGGATGCAGACTTGCAGGATAATCCCTACGAAATTGAGCCACTGATTCGCAAGTTGGAAGAAGGCTACGACCTTGTAAGCGGCTGGAAAAAGAAACGCTACGACCCTATCACGAAGACACTGCCTTCTAAGCTCTTCAATGCGGTAACACGCACGCTCTCAGGTGTGCCACTGCACGACTTCAATTGTGGCTTGAAAGCCTATCGCAATGAAGTGGTCAAGTCGCTGCAAATTTACGGTGAGATGCATCGCTACATTCCTGTGCTGGCAAGGTGGAATGGCTTTCGAGTGGGGGAGTTGGTAGTCCAGCACCGTGCGCGCAAGTATGGTCATTCCAAATTTGGCATAAGCCGATTTTTCAATGGTTTTCTGGATTTGCTCACAGTGATGTTCATTACCAAGTATATGAAGCGTCCGATGCACTTTTTTGGAATGGCCGGCATTGTGTCATTTTTCATCGGCTTTGTGATTAGCGGCTACCTTGCTTTTGAAAAACTTGCCTTTGATGCCAGCGTGAGCAATCGACCGCTGCTGCTCTTAGGCGTGATGCTCATCATTTTGGGGGTGCAGCTGTTTGGTATTGGATTGCTTGGCGAAATGATTACCAAAACATACCTCCAAGCTGAACCCTACCTTATCAAGGAAAAAGTAAATGTGGATTAAACCTCGACTCGTCTGGCTGGCTCTGGTAGCTCTGAGCAGTTGCACTGCACCGCTCGGTGAGAGCGTTTCACCAGTGGTGGAAAATTTTACGGAGACCGATGCAGCGGGCAATATCTTGCGGGTTGACCCTGACGACTGGCGCATTCAAGAGCGGTTTCGCAATGAGGTGCGAGTAAGACCTGCGTTTCCAAATCCAACGCCTAACGGCATTGTCTCGCTCATTGTGGAATTTAGCGCCAGTGCTCCGATTGGTCGGATTGATGTGCTCACCACAAACACGGCTGGTAACCCGATTTTTGTTGCCCGGCTTGATGCACTACGCGCCTTCGGCATAGAGTTTTATCGCATAAACCTAACACCAGTTGCCGTAAGCGGCAATCTCTCGGAAGTTCGCGGACGGCTCTTTCGCCTGCGACTCTTAGACCCCTTCGGCAACTTGATTACATATGGGGACGTCAAATTTGCAGAGTAGCGCGTATGCTGAGCTGACCAAGACAATTACGAGAGTTGTGCAACCCTGCTCTAATTTTTCGTAACCAAAAAACAGTCTCACCAAATGTCTTACACCTATCTTCTCTTATCCAAAGAAGAGGCGCACAAAATTGCGCTGGTCACGTTCAATCGTCCAGAAGCGCTCAATGCGTTCAACTTTAAGTTGATGACAGAGCTACTGGATGCGTTGGAGACACTCGATAAAGATCCATCTGTGCATGCTATTGTGCTAACTGGCAATGAAAAAGCCTTTGCAGCAGGCGCAGACATCAAAGAGTTCGCAGCACGAGGCACTGCACAAATGCTACTGGAAAATCCATTGGAAAAATGGCAGCGCATTGAAAAGCTCTCCAAGCCACTGATTGCAGCGGTCTCTGGCTTTGCGTTAGGCGGCGGTTGCGAAATAATGCTGATGTGCGATATGGTGATTGCGTCTGAGACAGCAAAAATTGGGCTGCCTGAAATTAACATTGGTGTCATACCAGGTGCAGGCGGCACGCAGCGCCTAACGCGCATAGTGGGCAAATTCAAGGCAATGGAACTAATTTTAACTGGGCGAATGATCGATGCTAAAGAAGCTCTCGAGTTAGGGCTGGTTACGAAAGTGGTGCCTGCAACGGAGTATTTGGAGGAGGCTAAGAAGTTGGCGCGTGAAATTGCCGCTAAGTCGCCTGTAGCAGTGCGCACTGCCAAAGAAGCAATTCGGGCAGCCTTGTCTGGACTCGAAGAAGGTTTAGCCTTTGAGCGTAAGAGTTTTTACTTGCTCTTCGACACAGAAGACAAAAAAGAAGGTATGCAAGCCTTTCTCGAAAAACGCAAGCCTGAGTGGAAAGGACGCTAAATTCTGGCTGCGTCGCTAACTCGGTGCAAAGTTTCTCATTTTGAGAGAATTCGCCTATCTTTTGCCGCAAGTCTCTCAGCTTTTTTGCGGCTGCGAAGTACACCTGCATCACAATTAAGTAAAAGGAGTGTAACTATGCCCTTCAAGAAACTTGGCACACCGACGCGCAACTTCTCTGCGAAACCCGGCTTACAAGAAGAAGATTTGCAAACGCTGAAAACTTTATTTGCACAGCATCTCAAGTATTCTTTTGCCAAAGATGAATACACGGCTACGCCACGTGACTGTTACAACTCACTTGCACTGGCAGTGCGCGATGCGCTGATTGACCGCTGGATTGAAACGCAGCAGACGTACTACCGACAAGATGTCAAGCGGGTCTATTACCTCTCGATGGAATTTCTCATTGGGCGCACATTAGGCAACGCTGCCCTGAATTTGGGGCTAAGCGATGAAGTGCGAGAGCTGATGGTGCAGTTAGGCTATAAGCTGGAAGAAATTGAAGAAATTGAACCTGATGCAGGCTTGGGCAATGGCGGTCTCGGACGCTTAGCCGCTTGCTTCCTCGATTCAATGGCGACGCTAGGAATCCCGGGCTATGGCTACGGTATTCGCTACGAGTTTGGGATTTTCGCCCAAAAAATTCGAAATGGCTACCAAGTTGAGACGCCAGACAACTGGCTGCGGTATGGCAATCCATGGGAAATCGTGCGCCCCGAATACCTTTACAAGATTCAGTTCTACGGTAATGTGCACGAGTATCTTGACCAGCATGGCAACTTGCGGCACGACTGGGTCAATACGCAAGAAGTTATGGCGCTGGCATATGATACCCCTGTGCCCGGCTACGGCAACAACACGGTCAATAATATGCGTCTCTGGTCAGCCAAAGCCACGCGTGAGTTCAACTTTGAGTGCTTCAATGAAGGCGATTATGACCGCGCTGTAGCAGACAAAGCCGAGTCAGAGACGATTTCAAAAGTGCTGTATCCAAACGACAGCACGCCTGAAGGCAAAGAGCTACGCTTGAAACAAGAGCATTTCTTTGTGTCCGCAACGCTGCAAGACATTATTCGCCGCTATAAGAAAACCCACACGACTTTTGACCAGTTTGCAGATAAAGTGGCAATTCAGCTCAACGACACGCACCCTGCGCTGGCTATTGCAGAACTAATGCGCCTGCTGGTAGATATTGAACACCTGAGCTGGGAGAAAGCGTGGGATATTACAACACGCACTTGCGCCTACACCAACCACACGGTGATGCCTGAGGCACTTGAAAAGTGGCCTGTGGACTTGATGGCACGCCTCTTGCCACGACACTTGCAAATTATCTATGAAATCAATCGCCGTTTCTTGGATGAGGTGCGGCAAAAATATCCAAACGACCTTGAAAAAGTGAGACGGCTATCACTCATTGAGGAAGGTCCAACTCGAATGGTGCGAATGGCAAATCTTGCAATTGTAGGTAGCCATACGGTCAATGGCGTGGCAGAAGTGCACTCCAACCTCATCAAACGCACACTATTCAAAGATTTTTATGAGCTTTGGCCAGAGAAATTCCAGAACAAGACCAATGGCATTACGCAGCGCCGCTGGCTCCGGCTCTGCAACCCCGAGCTTTCCAAGCTAATTGATGAAAAAATCGGCGATGGGTGGGTCACTGACCTCTATGAGCTACGAAAGCTGATTCCACTGGCTGACGACCGTGCATTCCAAGACGCATGGCGCAAGGTGAAGCGTAGCAACAAACTGCGTCTGGCAGAGTATATCAAGTCGCATAATCACATCACGGTCAACCCTGACTCAATGTTTGACTGCCAAATCAAGCGCATCCACGAATACAAGCGCCAACTACTGAATGCATTGCACGTGATTTGGCTCTACAACTGGATTAAGGCACATCCTTATGAGGAGGTAACGCCACGCACCATCATCTTCGGTGGAAAAGCTGCGCCCGGCTACTACAAAGCAAAACTGATTATCAAGCTCATCAACTCTATTGCTGAGGTAATCAATCACGACCGTGATGTGGCAGATAAGCTCAAAGTCGTGTTTCTCGAGAACTACTCTGTCTCGCTGGCTGAAAAAATTATTCCAGCGGCGGATTTGTCCGAGCAGATTTCTACAGCAGGCACAGAGGCAAGTGGCACAGGTAATATGAAATTTGCACTCAACGGTGCGATTACCATCGGCACGCTGGACGGCGCAAACATTGAAATCAAAGAAGAAGTTGGCGATGAGAATATCTTCATCTTCGGCTTAACAGTTGAGCAGGTTGAAGAACTACGCCGAAATGGCTACCAACCTTGGGAGTATTACAACCGAAACCCTGAGCTGAAACAAGTGATTGATATGATTGCAGGTGGGTATTTCTCGCCATCTCAGCCTGATCTATTCCGTCCAATTGTAAACTCGCTACTGCAAGGTGACCACTACCTCTTGATGGCAGACTTTGCCGATTATGTGCGCGCTCAAAAAGAAGCCAGCGCAGCTTACCGTGACACACAGAGATGGACGAAAATGAGCATTCTCAATGTGGCAAAAATGGGCAAGTTCTCGTCAGACCGCACGATTCGAGAGTATGCAAAGGATATTTGGGGAGTAAAGCCCATCACAATTGAGATGAGCCAGAAAGCCGAAGCAACAGCCCATACCTAATGTGCTCAAGAATAGATGAGGAATTCAATTAAAGTCGCTGAGCGCGCAAGCTCGCACAAGCGACTTTCTTTGTTGACGAAGAGGCGCTTGGATACAGGGAAGAGTAAGTCAGTGTCTGATTTGTCACCTCTTTTTGCAAGAAGCCTTGCAATGCTTGCCTACCGCAGAGCACCAGACATTTAGGGACTCAAAATTCATAACTCAAAAGTCACTGAAGATATGCTCAAGATATGCTTAAGCTAATGCGATATTTTGCGTTGGGGCTATGGCTGATAGGCTTTGCTGCCTCAGCCTGCAAAAAAGGAGATGATTTTGCACCGTTTGAAGCAGGGCAACTGGGCGCACTGACAACTGAAGAAAAACCAACTTTGGCCACTAATGAAACCCTGTCAATTCTTTCCGCTACGCCTATGGGCGAGCTGGAATCGTATTCCGATGCGCTGACGATTGCAGTAACTTTCAACCAACCAATGGTGGAAGTGAGTGATGAGACGCAAAGCGAATCGCTGCAAGGACTGCTGAAAATTGAGCCAACCGTGAAGGGCACTTATCGATGGCTTGGCTCTCGCACACTAATTTTTACGCCAAGTGATTCGCTGCCGCTTGCAACCACTTTCAAAGTAATAGTGCCAAAAGGCACAAAGGCACTTTCAGGCAAAGCACTGAACGAAGATTACACATTTGAATTTATGACCCTACGCCCTCGCATCGTGCAGATTGCGCCGATTGAACAGGTTGGTCTGCAGGATGAAATCATCGTGAAGTTTAATCAACCCGTTACAGCAGAAATTGGCGGGAAGCTGGCGCTGCAAAACTCCAGTGGCGCAGAGGTCAAATTTACCGTGCGACCTGTCTCGTTCGATGAGCTACAAAAAAAGCAAGAGATGTTTCGCAAAAGCCAGCAGCATAGCGAGGCATACTTGCTTTCGACAAGCAAGCCCAGTGAACTGCTGTTTCTGAAGCCTGCAGCCTTACAAGTAGGTGAGACCTACAAGCTACTGTTCAAAAAAAGCAGTGTAGAGACACAAACATTTTCTTTTGAGACCTTCCGCAAGTTTGAGTTTGTAGGCGAGCGCGAGCAGCGCATAGCGCCAAGTGATGATATTGTCCTCCAATTTTCCAACCCTGTCTTTCGCTCTGAGTTGATGCAGCGCCTTTCGTTTAGCTCGAAGGTCGATTCCGCATACTTGCGTCTTGACCCAGCAGAAGAAGACTATGCATCGACATTGCACTATCTCCAGCTAGGCTTCAAGCCTGCAACAACTGAGAGAATCACGATTTCAAAAAATCTGACGGATAGATTTGGCAATACGCTTCCAAACGATGTAGTCGTAACAGTGAAGGTTGGCGATTACCCTGAGAGAGTAGTAATGCCAACTGGTTACCTGACGATTGAGCACGATATGCCTTTTCTTGAAGTGCGCGCAATGAACACAGCACGCGCAACGCTCAAACTGGCGGCTCTGACGCCCGAAGAGGTGATGACGGTCTATCCGTACGGGTTTTACGAGACTCAAGAAGAGAAGCTGCCTTTCGGGCTACGCACAGTGTCAATCGTGTTCAAGAATCGGAAAAATCAGCTCAGCGTAGAGCCAGTTGATTTGCGGACGGTTTTGGAAGGCAAGTCTTCTGGCTTTGTGTTTGCACAGCTGGAGAGCGCTCCTTATGATGAGACGACCCAAAGCTATCAAGCCATCTACCAGCGTGCGTTGATTCAAGTAACGCCTTTTGCAGTGTCCGCAAAACATTCCAAAGATGGTTCGCTGGTGATGGTAACGCGTCTTAAAGATGCAAGCCCAGTGGCGGGTGCAAGTGTGCGGGCTTTTACCCGAAACCGCTCGTTACTATGGAGTGGCATGACTAATGCAGACGGAGTAGCAATTGTGCCTGAGCTGCGCGAAGCCCCCACCTACTTTTTTGTCGAGCATAACGGAGAAGTAGGATACTCAGAGTCCAGTTTCTCCGAAGGAATTGAGCCATATCGGTTTGAACTCTATGAGCGGCAGTATGAGTATGAAGAAGATGCAGTTGCTTCGTCGGAGACTTTGCATGGTGTGATTTTCACAGAGCGCGGACTGTATCGCGCTGGTGAAACTGTCTATTTCAAAGGCACACTGCGCGAGTATAGAAATAGCAAATGGCAACTGCCACGGCGGCGAAGTTACTACCTACTGGTCAAAAACAGTCGTGATGAAACCTTGCTGAGGCGCAAAATCACGCTAAATGACTTCGGCTCCTTTGCAGATTCTATCAAGATTGCCACTGCTGCGCCACTGGGCTACTACAACATTTGGCTCAAAGAAGATGAAGGAGACGACTTTTATCCATCGGTGGCGAACGCTAGTTTCCGCGTAGAAGCCTATCGCCCTGCTACCTTCAGCGTAAAGGTGCTGCCGGATCAACAGTCTGTGCTCAACGGTTCTGAACTTCGTGCAACAATTGAAGCGCGCTACCTCTTTGGCGCGCCAATGACGGGCGACAAAGTCTCTTGGTCCATTCAGCGCAGCCCGTTGGATTTCATCACATTTGAGGGCTATGACGGATATACATTCGGCAAAGTTCGCCAATATGGTGAGCCAACTGAAGATGAAACCAATTACTTGCTCGCATCGGGTTCTGGCGTCATTGATAACTTAGGACAGTATAAATTTTCGCAGAAGATTGACCTGAAATTGACGCAACCTGCTGTGCTGACACTGGAAGGCACCGTTACATCCCCTGCACGCCAAGCCATTTCTGAACGTGTCAGTCTGCGATTTCATCCTGCGGAGTTTTATATCGGTCTTAAGCCAAAGTCGCTTTTTGCCAGAGAAAATGAGCCGCTGGGATTGGATGTAGTAACGCTCTCACCAGAGGGCAAGCCGCGTAGCGAGAAAGTAACGGTCGAACTTGTGCATCGCCAGTGGGTGTCAGTCCGCCGCTTAGGAGTTGGCGGTCGCTTAGAGTGGTCATCAGAGCCTGTGGACTCCCTTGTGTTCAAGCAAGACCTAACCACCAAAGAAAATGAGCCGCTGGCGCTATCGCTACCTATTAGAGCTGCAGGGTTTTACCGCATTCGTGCAACAGGCAAAGATGCCAAAGGCAATCTTGCTCTGAGCGAGACGTATCTTTTTGCAACGGGCAGCAGCTATGCCGCATGGGAACGGCGTGACGATGACCGCATTGAGATTAGGTTAGACAAAAAAACTTACAAGCCGGGCGAAATTGCGACGCTCTTTATTCAATCGCCTTATGAGACCGCAACAGCTTTGCTGACGATTGAGCGTGAAGGGGTTTTGAGCTACCGACAATTTGAACTCAAAAGCACCGCTCCTTCCGTGCAAATTCCAATTAAGCCTGAATACCTTCCGAATGCATTTGTCTCCGTTATGCTGCTTAGAGGCAGAACAGCGCTGCCGGGCAAGTTTAAGGAAGGTGATTTAGGCAAGCCATCGTTCAAAATCGGTTATGCAAAGATGTCAGTCGATGCGTCTTCAAAGCGACTGAGCATAGAGCTAAAGCCAAACAAGAAAGAGTATCGTGTCGGTGAAACCGTCGAGATTGAGCTTCTAACCAAAGATGCACAGGGGCAGGGCGTGCGCGCAGAAGTGGCACTGGCAGCCGTTGATGTGGGCGTGCTAAGCCTGATCGGCTACAAGTTCCCGAATATGTTTGAACGGTTCTATGCTGCGCGCCCATTGAGTGTGCAAACTTCTATCAATGTCGTGCACCTTATTGACCAGCGCAACTACGGTGAAAAGGGCGAGACACGTGGCGGCGACAAGGGAGGCGATGGCACAGGGGGCTTTTTGTTCCGAAAAGATTTTCGCGCAACGCCTTACTGGAATCCCACAATTCTCACTGACGCAAGCGGCCAAGCCAAAGTGAGTTTCAAGCTGCCTGATAACCTTACTACCTTCCGCCTGATGGCTGCAGCGCAAACAATTGACCAGTTTGGCAACGCGCAAACTGAAATTCTTACGACGCAACCGCTGGCACTGACTGCTGCACTGCCACGCTTCGTGCGCATTGGCGATAAGTTTGAAGCCGGTGTGGTCATCACCAACAACACTGACCAGAAAACCGCCGTGACCCTATCTGCCGCAGTGCAAGGTCTAAAATTTGTGGGCGATGGAAAAGAGAAACTCACGCTCGAGCCACGCTCCTCGAAGGAAGTTCGCTTCCGCTATGAAGCTGAAGTGGAAGGCACTGCAACCTTTGGTTTCACAGCAGAAAGTGACGCGGGCTATCGTGATGCACTCAAAATCTCAATCCCTGTGCAGACGCCTTATACCAAAGAAACGCTGGCGTTGATAGGTTCAACGGAAGGTGCGCAAACTGAAATTGTCAAAATTCCAAAAGCGGTGTATCCAAATGTGGGCGAAGTATCCGTGCAGGCAGCGTCTACTGCGCTGGTTGGCTTGCGCGAAGCCGTGCAGTATGTCTTTGACTATCCTTACGGCTGCTTGGAACAACGCGCATCGAGTATCTTGCCTTACATCGTGGCTAACGACCTCATTGAGACCTTGGGGCTTAAAACTAAAGCTGACACGGCACAAGGTGGGTTTAGAGCAGTGGTAGAGAAAACCTTAGCAGACTTTGAAAAATACCGTGTGCCGTCAGGTGGGTTTGACTATTGGCCTCAGCCGTGGCGAGCCAGCGACTATGTCTCGGTCTATGCAACCTACACGATGACACTCGCCAAACTCAAAGGATTTGCAGTCTCGAGCAATCTGCATCAACACAGCATTGAATACCTGCGGCGCATCTTGCGCAAGAGTAACGATGCATATTTCGGATACTACGCAACCAGTAGCCTCAAGGCGTTTGCACTCTATACGCTGGCACTAAACGGTGAATTCGATAACTCTGCTGCTGAAAAACTCTATTCGGAACGGGCAACTTTACCCTTAGAAGCCAAAGCATACCTCCTTCGTGCAATGGTGCTACAAGGGGCACCTAAACTGGCAAGCCTGAGTGGCACCGGTACAACTACAAATCGATTCCAAGCACGCATCGCTGAACTCTCACGTGAGATGATAAACCTTGCTAAAATTCAAAACGCAACAGTGCATTTTGAAGATGGTTCAAAAAACGATTGGATATGGACATTTAATTCACCTGTAAAAATCACTGCAGTGGTGCTGCAGGCGCTCTTGGAAGCAGAGCAGGGCAAAGATTTGGCTGAAAAAGTCGTAGCGTGGCTTTTGCAATCGCAGCGCAAGGGACGTTGGGAAACGACGCAAGAAAATATCTTTGTCTTGCAAGCTCTAAACACCTACTTTCGCAAATATGAGGGCGATGTGCCTGACTTTCGGGCAAAAGTAACACTGGCTGCGCAAACACTGCTCGAGGAGAGCTTCAAAGGTCGCTCTCTCAAAGCAAAAGTAGCGACAGAAAGTCTCGATAAATTTGCCAAAGGCGATGCCCTGTCGCTCACTGTCAGCAAAGAAGGACAAGGCAAGCTATACTACGGGGTGCGACTGTCATATTACCCAACCTACGCACTAAAGCCGAAGGACAATGGCATTGCCATTTTCAAGAAAATCGAGCCACTTTCTCGTGAAAAACGAAACAAAGGCGAAGTGGGGGCAGGTGACATTGTAAAGATTACTTTGCAAATCGCTGTGCCAGAAGAATTGCATTATGTTGCAGTAAATGACCCATTGGCGGCAGGTCTGGAAGCTATTAACCCTACGCTAAACACATCGCCACGTCTTCCACAAGAAAGCAGTTATACAGAGGAGGAAAGTGAGGCAGCGCCCGATGCGCCATTGTACAGCTTCGATTTCATTGAGCTACGCGATGACCGTGTAACGCTGTTTGCCGAGCGCTTGCGTGCTGGAATACACACCTACACCTACTATGCTCGCGCAACAACTTATGGCAGCTTTGTTATGCCACCCAGTTATGGCGAAGAGATGTATGCGCCTGAAGTTTACGGCAGAACCGGCACTTCAAGGCTCAAAGTGGTAGCAAAGTAGTAGCAGGAAGCCAGCACGAAGCAATCTTCTTTTGCCAAGCCCATGAGTCAAAGTTGGTGTAAGAGATAGGCTTTTCTGGAACGCTCAGACAGGGGTGCTCTTGGGAAAAGAGACAGGAAGATACTTATCTAAAAAGGCTTTGATACCAGAGAGGTAATTAGGGCTATGAATGGCATCATCATGTCCATAGCGAACCTGCAGAAATTCTTTTGGCGACTTTGCAGCTTCAAATACGCGCTTACCGTGCTCAAAGGGCACGACTTCATCATCGGGACTGTGGATGACAAGAACAGGGCAGTTGGCTTGTGCAATGTGAGCCAAGTTGTCGTAGCGTGAGCGCATAATTTTGCGAAGTGGAAAGTAGGGGTAGAAGCACTTAGCGATTTGTTTCATCGTGGTAAAGGTCGCCTGCAAAATCACTGCCCCAGCTTTGACCTCTTTGCTCAGCCAAGCAGCTACGCCACCACCTAATGAATGTCCGAAAATAATAATGTGTTCAGGTAAGATATGCTTTTGTTCTACCAAGTAGCTCCAAGCTGCTTTTCCGTCACGGTAGAGTCCATCTTCGGAGGGTTGGCCGTCGCTTTGACCAAAGCCGCGATAGTCAAATGTAAAGACATGCAAGCTAAGCTGATGAAATGCCTTGATTTGGTCCAGTTGGTAGGATACATTGCCTGAATTGCCGTGACAGAGCAAAACGGTCGCACGGGCGTGGGGCACAGGCACCCACCACCCGTGCAGCTTAACGCCATCGCTTGCGACGAAGTAGATGCTTTCAAACTCAAGCCCATGTTCGGCTGGAGTGGTGACAAGCGATTTTTGCGGCGCGTAAATAAAGTATCTCTCAATGCTTGAGAGCAGTCCCATACTGTTCTGACCGACAGCACAAACCTAACAGGTCTGTATTTCTGTTTTGAGATGAATTTCTTCTAAGATGGCGCTCACGCGCAGGCATTCTTCCATTCCACCATCAAATACAATTGCTTTGCCTTTGGTATGTACTTCCCACGTATAGGCCTCTGCTTTCTCACGCCCACACCGAATCGCTTTCATAAGCTGGTTGATAACTTCTTCGAAGGTGTGATAGTCGTCATTGAAGAGCACGACCTTGTAAGGTTCATCAGTGATGGTATCTGTATCATCTTCGCGCTCTTGCGTTAGAAGAGAGGCTTGAATAGGCCTGATGGCCTGATGAATGAACTGCACGAAGTCTGGTTTTACGGCAACAAGTTCCTGCATAGCAATCGTTACATTTTTGGTTTCGTTGAGTTTCGAGAAGATAATCGGAAAATGCGTATTTGAAAACTTCTATGCAATTGGAAAAGTTCAGGTGCGCGGAATGCTGGCTCAATAGCAGGGGCTTGATGGAATCACCCGATATGCTGCTTTGCGTGAGACTTCAGTCGCTACACACCCAATTTACGCTCTATCGGGAGAAGCAAGCTTTAATCAGCGAGAAAATCAGGGGCTTAGTGGCGCGGCGGCAAGTACCGCTCTTGACCACTCTCGGAAACAGGAAGCTCTACAAAGAATGTAGCCCCTTTGTCTTTGCCTTCGGATTCAGCCCACACTTTTCCACCGTGTAGCTCGACAATTTGCTTTACAATCGCCAGTCCTAAGCCTGTGGAGCTTTCTCCGCCCGTAGGCTTTGCTGAAAGACGCTGGAACTTGCCGAAGAGTTTTTGCATATCTGCCTCACTGAGACCTTGCCCTTCATCTTTGACAGCAATGCGCACCACTTTTTGCAAGGTTGCAACATCTTGGTGTTCCTCCATGCTAACCCAAATGTGCTTGCCGTGTGGCGAATACTTGATAGCATTCGAGATGAGGTTATCGAACACCTGCTGAATTTTCTGACTATCCACCTCCGCTAAAATGTTAGATGCACTGCTAAGGTGTAGGGTTTGCGATTTTGCGTGTGCATTTGGCAAGTTGGTCTCAACAGTTGCACGCAGTATGTCAGAGATGTTGACAAAAGATTTCCTAAGTCCAACGCGTCCCATATCGTAGGCAGCGACATCAAGCAAGTCAACGATGAGCTTATACATTCGTTGTGAGGAAGCAACGATAATATCCGCCATTTCTTTGTTTTCTTTGCTGGTTTCTTCTTCAGCTAAAAGCGATGCAAAGCCCATAATTGTCTGCAACGGATTCTTGAGGTCGTGCGCAGCAATCGCCAAAAATTCGTTTTTCAGTTTGTTGGCTTCAATGAGTTCATCGCGCTGACGCTCAACGAGCGCTTTCTGTCGAGCAAGCTCGAGATTTTGCGCTTCAATGAGACGGTTTTTTTCTTCCAGCGCTTTGGCTGCACGCCGTGTTTGTCGGTATGCGACGCCCCCACCAAGAATGACAACCAATGCAAACGCAATGCTGCTTAGGAAAAGCAAGCGCTGCTGCTCGGCTTCCAATTCTTTGACCTGATTGGTCTTTGCCAGTAGCTCAATTTCTTGCTGCTGGCGCAAGCGCTCCGCTTCTTGTTCTCGTAGCTTAAAGGCTTGTTCCATTTTATCTCGCTCTAAGCGTGCAATCTCAGCGAGTCGTTTTTCTTCAATGAGCTTAATCTTGACATCACGCTGCTTGATTTGAAGCGACTTGATTTCCTGAGATTTTTCTAAGAGTGAAATAGACTGCTCTTTTTCTTTCAGGGCAGCCTGTTGGAGGGCTCGATCGCGCTGCAAAATTTCAATTTCCTTCTGGCGCTGCTCCGCTTCGTAATACTCTTTGAGTTCCGCAAAACGCTTGGCGGCCTGCATTGTGAAGATAGAGTCTTTGTAGGCAGTGTAAAGCGTGTAGGCATCTAAGGCATCGCGCGTGTTGCCAAGTTGAAACTGAATGGTGTAAAGCTGATGATAAGCATTCTTCAGGTCTGGCTTGGCGTTGATAGCTTTTGCGGCATCAAGGCTTTTGAGTGTGTAGCTCAGCGCATCTTGAATTTTCCCTTGCAAGCGGTAGATGCGTCCGATATTAAGCAGCGTGGCGGGCAAACCCTGCGCATCACCCATATCATTTTTGAGTTTGAGCACAGTAAAGTGGTAATCTAGTGCGTCGTAATACTTGCCTTGCTGCTCGTAGATATCGGCAATGTGGCTAAACGATGCAGCCACGCCTGCTTTATCGCCTAATTCTGCACGCACTTTCAGGGCTTGAATGTGGTAGTCAATTGCTTCTGTGTATTTGCCTTGTGAGAGATAAAGATTGCCAATGTGGTCTTGTGTAACGGCAAGTGCCCAGCGGTCGCCCAGCCGCTCTTTCATTTCGGCGGATTTTTTGTAGTAAGTGAGTGCATAATCATACTCACCCTGAGATTGATACATCTGTGCGAGATTGTCATAGACGATTGCAATGCCGCGTTGATCATTGGTTTGCTCAAAGAGTCGCAGAGCTTGAAGATGATAGTCTAAGGCATCTGCAAATTTCCCTTCAGCGCGATAGACGGCAGCCATGCTTGCCAAAGTATGAGCAATGCCGCGCTGATCACCTAACTCGTGCTTCAAGGCAAGAGCACGGCTGTAATAGTTAATTGAGCTACGATAACGCCCTCGCACGAAGGTGATAAAGCCGAGATTATCAAGCGATTGTGCAATACCTACCTTGTAGGCTAATTGCTCAGAAAGTTCCAGTGCTGCCTGTGCCAAGCTATCTGCAAAGCGGTAGTTCCCCTTCTGGCACGACTTAATAGCCATCGCGTTTAAGACTTGCACTCGTGCGCTGTCCGTTGCGCCATAAAGAAAACCAGCTAATTGCTCAGGATAGTAAGGCTGTGCCGCCGCTGTATTGGCAGCGGTAACTAAACCAAGTATGAGTAAAGCAGCAGAGACGACATACATATCCTTGACTCCCTTTCTTCATTCAATAGCAAGTTATGCCAGCAAGTTTATTGCAATTTTAAGCAAGTAGCTTTGGGGCGTATGTGATTTAGGCAACGCTGTTTTGCTGGGCGCAAACGCTGTGCTTAACTGAGGTCAAACTGCAACTCGGACAAAGTCCGATAAATGCCATGTTCTAACTCCATCAGTTCTTGATGTGTGCCTTGCTCCATCACTTGCCCATCTTTAACCACAATGATTTTATCCGCTGTGCGCACGGTTGAGAGCCGATGTGCGATGATGAATGTCGTGCGCCCTTGCATTAAGGTTTCCAGAGCATCTTGCACCAGTCGCTCCGACTCAGAGTCCAGTGAGCTGGTGGCTTCATCTAAAATGAGGATAGCTGGGTTTTTAAGAATAGCGCGTGCAATCGCAATGCGCTGGCGCTGACCACCTGAGAGCTTGATGCCTCGCTCGCCAACGATGGTCTTGTAGCCCTCTGGAAACAAAGATACAAACTCGTGGGCGTGTGCTTTCTTAGCGGCTTCAATAATTTCAGCCTCACTTGCATCAGGCTTGCCATATGCGATGTTTTCAGCAATCGTTCCCCCAAAAAGTAAAACATCTTGCGGCACAATTGACATCTGCTTTCGCAACGCGGTTAAGTCATATTCTTGGCTGTCTTTGCCGTCGATTAAAATGGCGCCAGCATCAGGAGTGTAAAAGCGTAGGAGCAGGCTCACAATGGTTGATTTCCCAGCACCAGACGGTCCGACCAGTGCCACGCGCTCGCCTGAACGCACGGAGAACGAAACACCTTTTAAGACCTTCACCTCCTTGCGAGAGGGATAGCTGAACTCCACATTTCGAAACTCTACATCCCCTTTAAGGCGTGGCAGCGCCGCGGCGCGCTCGGTAGCGTGGAGCGAACAATCTACGGCTTCCGTCGGCTCACGCAGAATTTCACGAATGCGCTCGGTGGCACCTACAGCACGCTGAATCTGACTGTATAGCTCCGCAAAGCTACCCATTGCAGCACCGACAAACGTCGTGTAGAGAATAAACGAAGTTAGCTCGCCCACAGTCAACTCGCCAGCCTGCACAAAGCGCGCACCAACCCATAACACCAAAATAATTGCTCCAAAAAGACCAAAAATGATAAACGAAAAGAAAGCACTGCGAAAACGTGCGTTGCGAAGCACAGTAGCCAGATAAGTCCCAATGGCACGCTGGTAGCGTGAGATTTCATAGTGTTCGTTTGCAAATGCCTTGACATTTGCAATACCCTGCAGCGTCTCTTCTACAACCGTGCTGCTGTCTGCTAGCTTATCTTGCGCCTCACGTGAGAGCTGGCGAATCTTACGCCCAAAATAAACTGCCAGCGCAATAAGCAAAGGCAGCGACAGCAGCATCACAGCAGTAAGTTTGATGGAGGTGTAAAAAATCAAAATCAAGCCGCCAACCAGAATTGTAGCTTGGCGAAGCAATTGCGCAAGCGTAAGCGTCAAGGTCTCCTGCAGCTGTGCAAGGTCGGCTGAAAGTCGGCTTGTAAGCTCACCGACACGCCGCTGAGCAAAAAACGACATAGGCAAGGCAACAATCTTAGCATATGTCTCTTTGCGGAGGTCGCTAAGGCTACGCTCACCTACTTCCACAAACCAAAGTGACTGGTAGTAGCTTAGCACGGCTTGCAAGGCTAAGGCAGTAAAAAGCACCAGAGCAATGTGGTCAATGTCGCCAAAGAATCCCTGACCTGTGCCGCGCAGCGCACCGTCAATGAGCTGACCTGTGATATATGGGAAAACCAAGCCCAGCAGGCTTGAAACCAACAGCGCAAAAAGCGCCGCAAAAAATTTCGTGCGATACGGCAGAAGGTAGCGAAAAATCGCAAGGGCTTCTTTCAGCGATTCTTTGCTTAGCTTCGCAGGTGCAGCGTCTGGTTTTTCTTTGCGTACCATAGTCACTTGCCTTGTTCTCAGAGCAAATTAAAAAACGCCACGAGTTTAGAATCTGTTCTGCAATCCTGCCCTGGAAAGAAAAAGTTTTCACAGAAAAAGGGGTGTCTCTGTTGTGCTGTAGAGACCAAAGCGCTTAGTGTCGTCGCAGCGGTTCAGTTCGATGTGCAAGCTCCCAACCTACGGCAAAAGTTAGCTTGACAATCTTCACCATTTTCTCGAGATGAATTTTCTCAAAGTCATCGCTGGGCTCGTGATAGTCAGCATGCGTGCCATTGAAAAAGAAAATGACAGGAATCCCGTTCTTGGCAAAGTTGTAGTGGTCGCTGCGGTAGTAAAATCGGTTGGGGTCGTTGTCATCGTTGTATCGGTAATCCAGTGTGAGATTGACCGTTGCACGATTCTGCCGTTGTAAGACGGCGTCAAGGTCTTTTGAGATTTTGTCTGAACCAATCACATACACATAGTTTGGGTTGCCAAGCTTTTCATACTTTTCATCAATGCGACCAATCATATCAATGTTGAGGTTTGCTACAGTGCGTTGAAGCGGAAACTTGGGGTGTTCGGTGTAGAAGCGTGAGCCTAAAAGTCCCTTTTCTTCGCCAGCGACCGTAAGAAAAATGATAGAACGAGGCGGGCGCACGCCATTTTTGGCAAAGGCTTCGGCAAGCATCAAAACGGCTGTTGTGCCTGAGCCATCATCATCTGCACCGTTAAAGACCCGTCCGCTGATGCCTACGCCCACGTGGTCGTAATGTGCAGAGTAGACAATTGCTTCGTGCTTCATGACGCTGTCGCTACCCTCTAACATGGCGCACACATTTTCGCTTGCTAAGATGTCTTCCTCAACATCAATCGTAAGCTCGAGCCGAACAGTTTTTAGTTCAAACGACGCAGAGCGAGAAAGTGAAAAAGCGGTTGCAAGTTCATTGACCGTCTTTTTGCGTGGCGAAAGGATGGCATTAGCGACTTCTGCCGAGATGAAAATGAGCGGTGCTCGTTCTGCACGGCTGAGCGTAGAAACTGGCTCTGACTCAGGCTGATGAAGCGACATTGTACTCATTGCAAGCTGGTCTTTCATAGTGGCGAACTGCTCGGCTAAACTCGGTGTACCACTATGTCCAACAACAATGCACACAGCGGCAGGTTGTGCGTCCAAAGCGGCAACATACTTAGTGTATGCATCACTCCAACGCTCCAGCGCAGCGGATTGAGCTTGCGTGCGCGGTGCACCAGCAAGCAAGAGCACCATTTTACCTTTTGCATCAACGCCATCGTAGTCGGAATAACCTAACTTCCTATCACGAATGCCATAGCCGCAGAACACAACGGTGCCACTCAGCTCTGCGGCGTGTGCACTGCGAAGTGAGAACGCAAAGTCTTCAAAGAGCTTGCGGTATGTATGAACGGTGTTTCCAGCTTTGACCACCAATTGACTCTTTTGCCCAAGGCGACGCTCTTTGACAGTGAAGCGCTGGAAAAAAGTGCCGCTATCGCCTAAGGGAGTCAGTCCCAAGCGCTCAAAGTGCGAAGCGATATATCGGGCAGCAATTTTTTGTCCGCGCTTCGCCGTTTCTCGACCTTCCAATTCATCGCTGGCTAAAAAACGCAAGTGAGCACTGGCTAACTGCGGTTGCAGAAGCTGATAGCCTATCTGCTCAGTGGCAGGGGGAACAGTTGGACGTGTAGCCAAAAGCAGCATCGCTAAAAGCGACGCTGTAAGTAAAAACCCTTTGAACCGATGGTGAGACATTGACTTTGCTTTTTTTGCGAATACTAAGCTATGCGTTCTCGTGTAAGCGCTTCAATAAGTTGGCGGTGCTGTGGGTAAGCCTCTATCAGTTTTTGGCGAGAAGCTAACTCAAAGTCTGCAAAATCAAAGCCGGGTGCAACAGTGCAACCTGTCAGTGCAAAAGAATCAGGCTGAGTTACTTTTGCAGCAAACCAACATTGTGCAGGCACAGTGGCTTGAAAAACTTGCCCATCTTCAATAGCACGACCTAACACAACGGTTTGCAGCGTTCCATCTTGATGAAGCATATACAGTGCAAGTGGCGAACCGTCATAAAAGTGCCATATTTCGTCAGACTGAATGCGGTGAAAAGCCGAAAAATCGTCGCTGCGCAAAAGAAAGTAGATGGAGGTGCCAAAGCAGCGCTCACCTGAAAAGCGTGCAGGCAAAGCAGTGTGTGCAATCATTTCCTGAGAGCGATAGACTTCTCGAAAGAAACCGCCTTCTGGATGAGCTTGCAAGCCTAACGCAGCAATGAGGTATTGAGCTTTGGAATAGGTGTGCGGAGTCATTCGACCTCTTTGCCATTGAGCGCAATTGCTTCAATCGCCTGCGTCACTTCCTCAATGCTTCGGTTAGCGTCTATGTCAATAGCTAAGCCTTTGGCGCGGTAGTATTCCAACACAGGCTCCGTTTTAGCGTGATACTCCCTGAGGCGTCGGCGCACAGTGTCTTCTTTGTCATCATCGCGCTGTCGCAAATCGGTGCTGCCGCATTTATCGCATTGACCAGCCACTTTGGGCGGCTGATAGAACTTGTTGTAAATCGCGCCGCAATTGGCGCAGGTAAGTCGGCCAGACAAACGGCGGATAACCTCGTCTTCTGGCACAGTAAGATTAATCACATGGTCAAGCGTTTGACCAGCACGCTGCAGCAAGTCACTTAGGGCTTCGGCTTGAGGCACAGTGCGAGGAAAACCATCAAGCAAAAAGCCTTTGCAAGCTTGCGGAGAGCTAAGCACTTGCTCAATCATTTCAATAATGACGGCATCTGGCACCAGCTCACCCCTGTCCATATATGCTTTGGCTTTTAGACCAACAGGCGTTTGTGCTGCAACGGCGCTGCGCAGCATATCACCTGTAGAAAGGTGAAGCACATGATGTTTCTCAGCCAAAATTTTGGCTTGTGTGCCTTTGCCAACCCCAGGCGTGCCAAATAAAATCATTCTCATTGTTCAGCCACATTTGTTTTGTCACTTTTCGGAATTTGCTTGATTTGGATTTTGCCGCCTTTTGTGCCTTGCACCACGATGGGTTTGCGTTCAGGCGTGGGCGTGGCAGGTGATTCAGGTTTGAGAGAAGGTTCGCTGTTGGGCGCTTGCGACGGTGCGGACGAAACGGTCTGGGTAATAGGCGTTTCAATCACTTCATCATCAAGGGCAGAGAGGAAAAATGCAATGGCGCGTCGAGTTTCGCCCAAGTCGCCTTTTGTTGGGGCATTAGAGATGCATTTGCAGTTGACGCTGGTTTGCTTTGTGCCGTCAGGCAACGTCTCTTCGGTAAACCAGATTGAAAGCTCAAGCGTATTGCCGCCAAGCGCCAGCGAGGTAACTTCACACTTAAGCAGCGCCATGCCGCCCAAATTTTTTTGGCGCGTCTTGATTTGCCAGCCAAGCCAGCGACTCAGCACCGTTACAGCCGCATCGTAGGTTTCACCAACAGGGGCGCGGTATCGCCGTGTTTTAAGTTCCAAAAATTCGGGATTGTCCGAGGTTTCAGACTCGCGCTGGGTAAAAGCCAGCACAAATTTTCTCAGAAGGGCTTCGGGGCGTAAGTCTAACTGAAAAGGCATACTTCAAGTGTTAAGATTAAGGTGATTCTTCAGAACAGACCGACTGTGCCAAACGAATGCGTTTTGCAGAGCGTGTTTGGGTTGCCAGTTGCCCACAGGCAGCATGGATATCGCGACCACGACTGCGACGCACCGTTACGGTTAGGTTCGCTTCGACCAACTTGCGAATAAATGCATCTCGGGTGGCATCGTCAGTGCGCGCATAATCGATGTTAACAATCGGATTGTAATCAATCAAATTGATTTTGCAAGGGACGGCGCGTGCAAATTTGATAAGTGCCTTCGCATCGTCCTCGCCATCATTGATACCGCGCAGCAAAAGGTATTCAATGAAGATGGGCTTATGTTGTTTGTGTGCATAGTGCTGCAGCGCAGTTTTTAGCTCCCCTAGTGAATACGTTTTCGCAATAGGCATGATCGCTTGGCGTTTTTCCTCAATCGCCGAATGCAGCGAGATAGCCAAGCGGCACTTATGGGGACTTTCTGCCAAATCCAAGATACCGGGCACAATTCCTGCGGTTGAAATCGTAATATGCCGCTCACCAATTTTGAACTGGTAGCGGTCATGCGAGAGAATATCAATCGCTTCTTTGACGCGCTCCAGATTAAGCAGTGGCTCGCCCATTCCCATAAAGACAACATTGGTAATGCGCTGGCTGTAGCGCGCCTGAGCAAGCTGCATCGCACCCAACACTTGGTCAGTGATTTCGCCAATTGTAAGGTTGCGGGAAAAGCCCATATAACCCGTTGCACAAAATGTGCAAGCAAGCGCACAGCCAACTTGCGACGAGACGCAAACAGTCATTCGCTTGCGTCCTTCACGCAAGTCAGGAATGAGCACGGTTTCAATGTGTGCGCCGTCCGAAAGCTTATAGAGCAGCTTAATTGTTTGGGCATTGTCCGTCTCACTTGATACGGTACTGACGACTGGCTCTAAACGAGAGATGAAGAAGCGTTGCGACAGTTTCTCCCGCAGAACTTTGGGCAACGAGGTCATTGCGGAAAAGTCCGTTGTGTCAGATGCGTAGACCGAGTGTCGCACCTGTTCCGCACGGTAGGCAGGCTCTCCCATGCTAATAAGCACGTGCTGAAGCTGTTGAAGGCTGAGCGACTTGAGGTCTTGCTTGCCTGTTTCCGCCGTCATTGCTCTACGATTTTAGCACATCGAAGAAAAAACGCCTGCAACGCTTTCAGCAGGCGTTTAAGCTAATCAGGTTGGTTGGGGTACCAGGATTCGAACCTGGGAATGTCGGCTCCAAAGGCCGATGCCTTACCGCTTGGCGATACCCCAATACACAAGAGTGGCGGTGATGAAAGCGCCTCGCCTCCAACTGGAAGTCTCCCGAGACTTCGTTGCAAGTAGAGAGGTTTAGGATAGATTTTCGCTTTACCCTGCGAATGAGGTTAAGGCGAGGCGACTTTCGAACTCGCTTGCTGCAAAAATAAGCAAAGTTTCTCTCGAATGCAACAAAGAAGGGGGCTGTGGCAGGAAAAAAGGCCAACCTAAAAGCTCAGCGTAAGTGCATTGCGCAGTTCAATGTCAAAAGGACGAACTGTGGGCACAGGCTCATTGTCATACCGATAATTCAAAATGATAGAAAGAATGAGCTTGTCTGTAATTCCCACAGCAAGGTTGCCTTCAATCAAAATGCGGTGGTCGTCCCAGTGGCGGGTATCCACTTGGAAGTAACCAATAAGCTGCACAGATGTGCGAGCATTAAGGCGCCAAAGAATGCTAAGGTAGTTTGTCGAGCGCAAGAGTTTTGTCTCGGGGTTATCTGCAGCAAAGATTTCATTTTCCCACATTGCACCAATGCCTAATGTAAGTCGGATAGACATCACCGAATCAATTGGCTGCAAATGCAGAAGCATTAGGCGCATTCCAGAGCCGAAAAGTGAGCGACCTTTGAGCAAAATAAACTCATTAAACTCACGCTGGACGAAAAACTCTGGGTGAAAAGTGGTATCGAGATGCCAGATAAAGCGACCGTGCACAAAACCGCGGTACAGCAAAATTTGGTTGTCGGCAGAAGCCTGTGCGATATCACCAACCACAAAAGTGGAAAACAGAGCAGTGTGATAGTCAGCGCGCAAACTGGCTTGCCAGCGAAAAAGCTCTGAATTGCCGGCATTGAAGCCAAAGCTAAGTTCAGCTCGCAATGAAAAGGGGGACGAACTCGATCGAAAAAGTGCTTCAGTGTTGACCTGCGCATAGATGCCTGAGCCAGCGTGTGAAAACAGCATACCCCACAGCAACACACTCCATCGCAGAAAAGGGCGCATCCTAAGAGGCGTAAGATTTAATCAACATGTTTCACATAGTAGCAGACGCTGGAGGCAAGCTCTGGCGTAATGCCGTTGATAGCAGCAAGTGAGCCCCACCAGATAGCGCGCAGCACTGTGCCAATCCCACTTGACTGTCCTTGCATAGCCGCACAAAGTTGCTCGCTGAGAAGCGCATTGTAGTAGCTATCTAGCGGCAAGCCATGCATATCCACAATTCTTAGGCGATGTTTCCCAAGCAAAGCGGCAAAACTCTCAGGTGTAAAGTGATAGAGATGACGGGGGGCATCTAAAGCCACCCAGTATTTGCCATAGTGCTGCGCATCGAGACTGTTTAAGTTAGGCATAGCCGTAACGAATAGCCCATTGCGCCTAAGCAAGCGGCGTAGTTTGTCAAGCGTTTCATTAAGCCGATGAATGTGCTCGAGTGTGTGCCACATCACGATAAGGTCCTGTGGCTCATCAATTTGCACAGTAAGCAATTCGCCGTGATAGACAACAAGTTCGTTTTCGTCGCGGGCGTATCGAGCAGCTTTTTCAGAGATTTCAATGCCAGTCAGGTTGAGCACCGCATCGCTGTGTCGTCTGAGCGCCAAAAGAAAATCGCCTGTGGCACAACCAATTTCCAGCACATTATAGACTCTGCCCGCTAATAGGTTTGCACGACGCAACACTTGTCTGGCTTTGTAGCGTAGCGAGATAAATTCTCGGATAAACTTGTAAGTCCGCTCTCGCCACGAGGTAGCTTGCCGAAGCGAGATGAAAGGATCATAGTCTAATGCATCATAGAATTTACCTATCTCCGCTTGTGTGGGGCGTGGCGACAGCAGGGTCAAGCCTGATGCCCGAGCCGTTACGACCTGCCAAACCTCGCCGCCCGAAAGGTGAAATCGGTCAGGAGCAGTGTAGCGCAGTTCAAACTCTGTAGAGCCAGAGATTGGACAAGCGGCCTGTTCAAGAGCGCAGTGAGACATGTTGCGTCAGGCTTCGGTCAGTTCCAAAAAGGCTTCTTCCAGTGAGCGATGCCGCAAGGCTAAATGCGACAGCACAACTCCCTTCTCAAAAAGGTAGCGGTTGAGGTCGGCTAAGTTGCCATCCGATAGCTCAACCAGTAGAGTGTCGCCTTCCTTAGTCGCTGAGACGAACTTTTCATATCCCTGCACGACGGCTTGCAGAAGCAGCATATCCTCGGCGCGCAACTGGGCAAGCGGATTTTTACTGATAATTTCACGCAAGCTGCCTTGTGTTAAGATTTTGCCTTGCTTGATAATAGCTAAATGGGTGCAGGTTTGCTCGACTTCGCTGAGCAAATGGCTTGAGAGGAAGACGGTCTTGCCCGATTCAGCAAGCGATTGAATGATGCGCCGCACATCACGAATGCCCTCTGGGTCTAAGCCGTTGGTGGGTTCGTCCAGAATAATCAGCTCAGGGTTGGCAAGGGAGGCGGCAGCAATCGCCAAGCGCTGCTTCATTCCTAAGGAGTAGGTAGAAAATTTGTCTTTCTGCCGTGAGGAAAGCTCAACCAGTGCCAGTGCAGCCTGAATTTGCTTTTCAGTAACATCTTTGATTTTGGCAACAATGCGTAGGTTGTCGTACCCACTAAGGTAGGGATAAAAGTTTGGGGTTTCCAGTGTGGCACCAATGCGTCGCCGAGCTGCATTAAGGTCATTTGTCTCAAAGAGCCGAACTGAACCCTCTGAGATGTTGATAATGCCGAGAAGCATACCGATTGTCGTGGTCTTACCGCTCCCATTGGGACCTAAGAAGCCGAAGACTTGCCCTTTCTCCACGTGAAATGTGGCGCTATCGACCACGCGTCGCCTGCCATAGATTTTCGTGAGCGACTCTGCTTCTATAACTCGCATGAAGTCTTGGTTTGGCTTGGCGCAAAGGTAAGGAATCAATGCTAAAAAATCTATGCAGATGTTGTGGCAGAACTTTGCATGAGGGCAGTAAGTAGGTAGTTTCAAAACAAGGAGCAGACCCTCCCCTGCTAAGGAGAGGGTCAGGCTGAAAGCACTTTTGAACGCAGCATCGTATATGAAGGCAAGCTCGAGGCTACTCCGTTGCGCTCTTTGGTTTCCAGTTCAAGTCCAGCGGCTCTTTTAATGTAAAGAAGGTTACTTTGGCAGTTTCAATCAGCTCTTGAAATTTCTTGACATCCGTATCAAAAACACGGTTGAAGTCAGCTAAGGCCTTGGCAAGGGTAGATTCAGCATAGCGAAGGTAAGTAAGCTGCGTTTCAGTCGGGGCGTCCCAAGACGACGAAAGTGAGCTGAGCACGCTGGTCAGTTTGCCAAGTGCATCGTTGTCGTCCCGGAAAATGCCTTGACGGTCTTGGGGCGGAACAAACTTTTCTGCGAGCGACTTAAGTGTTTTCTTCAAGCTGTCGCCAGCGCGCCTGAGTTGAGCAGCGACACTATCTTTGCGGTCACGAACTTGCTCGCTCACCATTTCAATCGAGCGGTTGGTTTGCTGAATGCGTGTCATCGCTTCTGCCACAATTCTGATTTTATCCTGCACGCTCACCATCACATCATATTTCTTTCTGCGCTCTTCAGGAGAGATATTGTAGCGTGGGTCTGGTAGAACCTCAATCGTGGCTGTCGCTTCATCTTTGCCCATCTTGATGCGGGCGGTGTATTTACCGGGCAAAACTTCAATGCCTGGCGGTTCATCGCCTTCTGCCATGCGACGCGAGCCTTCCACACCCGGCACGCGCACCCCATTTTGCCTGAGGTTCCATACAGCACGATTCAACCCCTTCTTCATTGGACCACGAAACGAGCGAATCACCTTACCGCTACCGTCAAGAATTTCAATCTGCACAAACTTTTGCGACTCACTGGCTGTATCGCTTGACGATTTATCTTTTTCCTGCGGTGGATTAAGCAAATAGGTGAGGAGCGCACCACGCGGACGGTTCTCACCCTTGAACATTGCATCTGCTGGGAAGTGATACGACTCTTGCTTTTCTTGATACTGAATAGCAGGTGGCACATCGAAGATATGAACCGGCTTTTTAAGAATCTCAGGTGAGAGTTGGCGTAGCGGACGAATATCGTCCAGAACGTAAATTGCGCGCCCGTGCGTGGCAATAACCAAATCATGCTCACGTGGATGCACGGCGAATTCTGTAACAGGCACGGTCGGCACACCTGCTGTCCACTTCATCCATGTCTTGCCATCATCAAAGCTGATAAAAAAGCCGAACTCTGTGCCTAGATAAAGCAGGTCTTTTTTCACAGGGTCTTGTTCAATGGTGTGCGCAAAACCCCACTTGGCATTTTTGGGCAATCCGATTGGGGTCGTTTTGGCAAGGTCAATCCAAGTCTTGCCGTAGTCAGTGGTCTTGAAGATGTAGGTTTCCCAATTGTTACGGCGGTGGTCATCAAAGACCACGTAGGCAGTGCCTGCGTCAAACTTTGAGGCTTCAATGTGTGGACACCATGTTGCTTTCGGCACGCGTGGAATGCGGCTGGTGAGATTTTCCCAAGTCTTGCCACCGTCTTGCGTCAGCTGCACATTGCCATCATCGGTGCCAACCCAGATGACACCTTGCTTAACAGGGCTCGGCGCAATTGTGAGGATAGTGCAGTGATTTTCAGCAGCCGTTACATCGCGTGTAAGACCGCCGCTCTCATCTTGCCGCTGCTTTTCTTTGTCGTTGGTCGTGAGGTCAGGGCTGATAATCGTCCAGCTATCGCCACGATTAGTAGATTTATGCACAAATTGGCTACCGTAGTAGATGGTGGCAGGGTCAAATGGGTCAATTGCAATAGCAGCGTTCCAGTTAAAGCGCAGCTTGACATCTTCTGATGGTGGGGCAGGACGAATGTTCTTGCGCTCGCCTGTCTTGGCATTAAAGCGTATTAAATTGCCACCTTGCGACATAGCATAACCAATGTTGGGGTCAACAGGGTCAGGCACGGTGCCAAATCCATCGCCGAAACCGACCTCTTGCCACTGGTAATTCTTAATACCACCATTTTCCCAAACAGAAGAAGGACCACGCCACGAGCCATTGTCTTGCAAGCCACCGTAGATGTTGTAAGGCTGCTCATTATCAATTGCCACGTGATAGAACTGTGCCAGCGGGAGGTTATCGACGAAACGCCATGTAGCGCCGCGGTCGTAACTGATAGCAACCCCTCCATCATTACCATTGACCATAAATGCCCCGTTTTTAGGGTGAATCCAGAGTGCATGGTGGTCGGGGTGCACGCTGTTATAGGGAATAAGAGTTTGGAAAGTTTTGCCGCCATCGTTGCTAACGGTGACGGTGACAGCCATATTGTAGAGGCGGTTTTCATTTTCGGGGTCAACGCGCAGGTCGCAAAAGTAAAAGGGGCGAGAAGCGATGTTGATGGTGTTGTTGACGACTTTCCACTTGCGCCCACCATCTTCAGAGCGCAAGAGCACGCTGCGTGTGGCTTCCACGAGCGCATAGACGACATTCGGGTTGCTATATGCAATCGCTACAGTCGCGCGCCCCAACTCACCTTTGGGCAAGCCGTCTTGGTCGGTCAGTTTCGTCCAACTTTCTCCGCCATCAAATGTAACATAGAGGCCGCTGCCCGGCCCACCTGATGTAAAGAACCACGGGTAGCGACGATGTTCCCACATGCAAGCAAAAAGCTTGTTCGGATTTCTCGGATCCATCACAAGGTCGCCACAACCCGTTTTGGGGTTGATGTAAAGAACTTTTTTCCATGTCTTTCCGCCGTCTGTGGTTTTATAAACCCCACGCTCTTCGCTATCGCCCCAAGTAGGACCCATCACAGCGAGGTAGGCGATATCTGGGTCTGTGGGATGCAGCACCACACGGTGAATACGTTCCGTTTTCTCTAAGCCGAGCCACTGCCAAGTCTCGCCACCATCAAGGCTTTTGTAGACACCATAGCCAACGCCTGCACTGTTGCGCGGATTGCCTTCACCAGTGCCGACCCAAACAATAGATGGATTGGGTTGAAAGACAGCAATTGCACCAATCGATGAAGTTGCTTGGTTATCAAAAATCGGTTTCCAAGTAATGCCACCGTTGGTAGATTTCCAGACGCCACCAGTTGCGGCACCGACATACATTATTCTCGGGTCGGACTCTACTACTTCAATTGCAGCCACGCGACCACTCATTCCAGCTGGTCCGATGCTGCGCGCTCGCATGCCGCCAAAGAGCGATGTATCGAGTGCTTGTGCCCAAAGCCCAGAAAGCGGCAAGAAAGCAATGAACAAAATAATGGGGAGATAGCCCAGAGAAAATCGGCGATATTTCATAGCAAAAAAGATTTTGTTGATGGAGATGCCAAAAAACGCATAGAAATCTAAACAAGCTAAACCGCCTGAGCAATGCTGGGACTTAAGCAATAACGAAAGAGCTGAGCAGTGTGGCTAGAGGAGCAACGGATTGGGAAAAGTTTGTAACACCAAAGAATAGCGCCCGAGTAACGGGTGGCAACTTGGAGAACGCTGAATGTCCGAAAACAGCAAATCAGGTTCTTATTAGCACAGATGTCGGGTAGCCAAACTGCGCTCTAAATCTGGCATTCTCCTCTACTGCGATGAAAGGAATTTGCCACTACTTGCTAATTGCGTGTTATGGGAAGATGTAATAGCTGGTTCACCTGCGAAGTGATAGTGTGGGTTAAGTTCTCGCACCATCAATCGCTCGACAGGCTTGCCGCCCAGAAGGTGTTGCTGCAAAATTTCTTCGGCTTCTTCTATGGTAGAGATACGATACCAAATGCCTTCAGGATAGATAACCGTAACTGGCGCAAATGAGCATCCGTCAAGGCAGCCAGACTTGTTGGCGCGAATTTCCCTGTGCAAACGAAGTTCCCTAAGGCGTGCTTTGAGATACTGCTGAATCTCTTCGCTGTTGTGCTGCGCACACGTGGCGGTATTGGTACAGGTGAAAAGATGGTGGCTGAATCTCATTGCAAATCTACTGCTTTGCTTGAAAAGTCCGCTCAAATCTACACTTTTTTTCCTAAGTGAGAAACGCAAGTGCTAAATTTCAGTCAAAGTCAAAGTGCCGAGTTGGTATCACTGAACAAGTTGACTGAAGGCAAGGTCTTGGGGATAAAACTCTGCCGCCAGCGGAATGTGCTTGCAAACTGAGCACTGTAGCATTCCCACGACTTCTGAAGCAAACTCAGCGAAAGCAAAGCAGCACAGCTTGGCACATACCGAGTTTCTACTTAACTTTGAAAGTTCTGTTAAAAGCGAATATTCAACTTATTTCGAACATTTATGGCAAAGAAAATCGCTACAACTTGCCTTATCATCGGGGCAGGCATTTGTGGACTGATTGCAGCCGATATGCTGCATCGTGCAGGTGTCAAAGCAATTGTCTTGGACAAAGGTCGTGGCGTAGGAGGGCGGTTGGCAACACGCCGTATTCAAAGTGGCACCTTCGACCATGGGGCACAGTATTTTACCGTCCGAGACCCAAAGTTCTATGCAATTGTCGAGGAGTGGCTTGCAGCAGGAATTGTTCGTGAATGGACACGGCATTTCCATACCGCAGCAGGACCTTGCGACAGTGATGCTGAGCCGCGATACTACGGCATCGGCGGGATGACGGCTATTGCGAAACACATAGCGCGCCACTTGGAGGTGCATCTCAATGAAACGGTGTCCAAGTTTTACCCAAACCACAAAGCATGGCACATTGAAACTACAGATGGCAAACTCTATCAAGCAGAGTCACTAATCTTGACACCGCCTGTGCCGCAGTCGCTCGAGCTTGTAAGGAAGTCGGGTATCTCTATTCCTATTAGGGAAAAGCGGATGCTGGAAGCGGTAACCTATCTGCCTTGCTTGGGGGTGCTGGCGCTTTTGGAGCAAGAAAGCAAGGTGCCGCATCCTGGAGGATTGTGGCTATACGATGATGCGGTGCTCTGGCTAGGCGACAATCAAAAGAAAGGGGTCTCACAAGTGCCAGCTGTCACCATTCACGCAACGCCAGCTTTCAGCCGCACTTACTGGGACGCAGACGATGCAGCAATTTCAAAGGCTTTAATTGAGCATGCGTCAAAATGGCTGGGTGCGAAAGTGCTTTATGCAGAAGTCAAACGCTGGCGATACAGTGCACCTGATTCCTTCGTGCCAGAGCCTTTCATAGCCCTGAATGCGCCATTGCCGTTGATTTTTGCAGGCGACGCCTTTGTTTCCCCTTGCGTAGAAGGAGCCGTGCTCTCAGGCATGGCTGCAGCAGAGTATCTGCTGCGACAAGATGTCTCAGTAGCAGAATCGTAAGTGCAGCGAACTGCGCTCAAAGCCCTTTGAGACATGCAAGTAGCTAACAGGACTTGGAATTAGAGCGGGAAGCAAGGGAGCACGGTGCTGCAGAGTTGTCGGACGCTCGCTTGCAGAGACTTGCAAAAGTCTAATCTGCGTTGCTATATTACCCGATTGCAAGGGTAGGCGTCTTCTTTCTCAAATGAGAATTCTATAGTAAGACATAGCAAAGACACAGGAAGCGCTTGCGTGCACATTGCTAGCAGGCGCTGGATTTATTTTCTTTCTTCGAGTTGTTTTGCAACTAAACCTATCAAAAGCGAGGCGACCGTGAAAGCGAAGACTTCCAAAAAGAAAGTTGAGCGCATCTCTTTCTCGAAAATTCAGCAGGTAATGGAACCCCCAGACTTGCTCAAAGTGCAACTGCGTTCCTTTAAGGATTTTATTCAAGATGATGTGCCACCTGAGCAGCGCAAGAATAAAGGGCTTGAACAGGTGCTGCGCAGCAGTTTCCCTATCACGGACACGCGTGGACTATACCTTTTGGAATACATTAGCTACAGCATTGACAAGCCGCGCTACACTGTCGAGGAATGCATTGAGCGTGGTTTAACATATGAGGTTTCTCTGAAAGCCAAGCTGCGACTTTCGCTGAAGGACGAACCTGAAGAGCCAGATTGGAAAGAGACAATCGAGCAAGAAGTCTATTTGGGCAAGATTCCGTATATGACGGAGAGCGGCACATTTATTATCAATGGTGCAGAGCGCGTCATTGTGGCGCAGTTGCATCGCTCTCCGGGCGTAGTTTTTAGTGACAGCACGCACCCCAATGGCAAGAAAATTTATTCAGCGAAAATTGTGCCCTTGCGCGGCTCGTGGATTGAATTCGTGACAGACATTAACAACCTGATGTATGTCTATATTGACCAGAAGAAAAAGTTTCTGGCAACCACGCTGCTGCGCGCAGTAGGCTTTCCACGCAACGACCAGATTTTGCGGCTCTTCGACTTAATGGTCGAAATGCCCGTCAAGCCAAACGAATCTAACGAGGATTTGATTGGACGATACTTGGCAGTCGATGTCATCAATAAAGAGACGGGAGAAGTAATTCCGGCAGGCACACAAATTACCGATGAGCATATTGAGCAATTTGTTGCCTCAGGTGTGACCAAAGTGAAAGTAACGCGCGCCGAGAAGGAAATGGATCTTGACCGCACAATTATCCTAAATACACTGGCAAAAGATGAGTCGCACACTGAAGAGGAAGCCTTAGAGACCATTTACCGTGAGCTGCGCTCTAATGAAGCGCCTGACATTGAAGCGGCACGGGGTCTCTTAGACCGCACATTCTTCAACAACAAAAAGTATGACCTCGGCGATGTAGGACGCTACAGGCTCAATAAAAAGCTCTCTACGGAGTTCAAAGAGCTACTCGATATTATCCGGCACGACAAAGAACTGCGTGAGATTAGCAACACTATCACGGAAAAGTTCAATATCGGCAAGTTCGATGAAAAGGGCATCAACCCAGACTTTACGGTGCTCTCGCAGTATGACATCATCGCCATTATGTACTACCTCATCAAGCTGATGAACGGCCGTGTAGAAGTCGATGATGTCGACCATCTCTCCAATCGCCGAGTGAGAACGGTGGGTGAGCAACTCTCTGCACAGTTCTTGGTGGGGCTGGCACGAATGGCAAAGAACATTAAAGAGAAACTCAATGCCCGAGATACAGAGAAAATAAGTCCCTCCGACCTTGTCAATGCGCGCACAGTGTCGAGCGTAATTTCCAGCTTCTTTGGCACAAGCCAGCTCTCGCAGTTTATGGATCAAACAAATCCGCTGGCAGAGCTGACAAACAAGCGCCGCACATCGGCATTAGGGCCAGGAGGGCTGACACGTGAGCGAGCAGGGTTTGAAGTGCGCGACGTGCATTACACGCACTACGGTCGACTCTGTCCGATTGAGACACCTGAGGGGCCGAACATCGGTCTTATTTCTTCATTCTGCATCTATGCCGAAATCAATGAAAAAGGCTTCATTGAGACACCGTATCGCCCTGTAAAGAATGGTGTGGTGGAAAACAAGCCTGTCTATCTGTCGGCAGAAGACGAAGAGAATAAAATCACTGTGCCAGCGACAGTGCCATTGAAAAATGGCAGAATCGCTGTCGAAAGCGTGCAAGCACGTCGCAAAGGAGATTACCCGCTGGTTGAGGCTACACAGGTCGACTATATGGACGTGGCACCTCAGCAAATTGTAAGCGCTGCAGCCGCTCTGATTCCGTTCCTTGAACATGATGATGCAAACCGCGCCCTGATGGGCTCTAATATGCAGCGTCAGGCAGTGCCACTGCTGCGCGCTGAAGCACCACTGGTGGGCACGGGGCTTGAAGAGAAAGTTGCTCGTGACTCACGCACAATGGTCATTGCCGAAGGGTCTGGCGTGGTGGAGTATGTCGATGCCAACGAAATTGTGGTGCGCTACGACAAGCGCTTGGACGATGACACCGAAGGCTCGCTCTTGGATACGGATGAGACGGTAAAACGCTACAAGCTCAAGAAATTTTTCCGCTCCAATCAGGATACGTGCATCAACCAAAAGCCGATTGTGTCGGTTGGACAGCGCGTCAAGAAAGGAGATGTATTGGCAGATGGCTCTTCGACAGACCACGGCGAACTGGCACTGGGTAAAAATGTGCTAGTGGCATTTATGCCGTGGCGCGGCTACAACTTTGAGGACGCTATTGTAGTCTCAGAACGACTGGTTAGAGACGATGTCTACACCTCTATCCATATTCACGAGTTTGAGCTCACTGTACGTGATACCAAACGCGGCGAAGAACAATTTACGCGTGACATTTACAACGTCAGCGAGGAAGCGCTGAAAAACTTAGATGAAAACGGCATTATTCGCGTTGGCGCAGAAGTAAAAGAAAAAGACATCCTCATTGGAAAAATTACGCCAAAAGGAGAAAGCGATCCAACACCAGAGGAAAAACTCCTGCGCGCCATTTTTGGCGAAAAATCCAGCGATGTCAAAGATGCCTCGCTCCATGCCCCGCCCGGAATGCGGGGAACGGTCATCAAGACCAAGCTCTTTAGCCGCAAAAAGAAAGTGGGTGAGGATATTAAAGTGCGCATTGCTAAGCTGGAAAAAGAGTTTGATAAGAAGAAACTCGAGCTGCGTGAAAAATTCATCAGCAAACTGGTGCACTACTTGGGCGATAAGGAATCAATCGGCGTCAAAAATCTGCGAGGCGACACAGAAATCCGCAAAGGCACGCGCTTTACGCGCGAAAACCTTGAACCATATGGTGCGCTAAACAAGCTGGAAAAGTTAGACTTAGAGCACGGCTTTGTAGAGTCCACCAAGACCAACAACCTCGTCTGCCGCCTGATTGAAGAATACCGACGCCGAATGAAGGAGCTGGACGACGATTTAGAGAATGAAAAGTACAAAATTACTGTCGGCGATGAGCTGCGCCCCGGTATTGAGGAGCTGGCAAAGGTCTACATTGCGCAAAAGCGCAAGCTACAAGTGGGAGACAAAATGGCGGGTCGGCATGGCAATAAGGGCGTCGTGGGCAAGGTGGTGCCAATCGAAGATATGCCGTTTATGGAAGATGGAACGCCAGTTGATATTGTGCTCAACCCGCTGGGTGTGCCAAGCCGAATGAATATCGGTCAGCTGTTTGAAACCTCACTGGGCTGGGCGGCTGAAAAGTTAGGGGTCAAGTTTGCGTCACCCATTTTTGACGGTGCAACCTACGAAGAAGTGCAAGAAAAACTCAAGGAAGCGGGGCTGCCCGTCAACGGCAAAGTGAAGCTCTACGATGGACGTACAGGCGAACCGTTTGACCAAGAGGTAACGGTGGGGGTGATTTATATGATGAAACTCTCACACCTTGTTGATGACAAAATTCACGCGCGCTCAACGGGACCATACTCACTCATCACGCAGCAACCGCTGGGCGGCAAAGCACAATTTGGCGGACAGCGCTTCGGTGAAATGGAAGTCTGGGCACTGGAAGCCTACGGCGCTGCACACATCCTGCAAGAAATGCTAACCGTGAAGTCTGATGATGTGCAAGGACGCACAAAGACTTACGAAGCGATTGTCAAAGGACAAAATCTGCCAGAGCCCAGCGTGCCAGAGTCATTTAATGTGCTGGTGCGAGAGTTACAAGGATTAGGCTTAGAAATTCGCATTGATGACAAAGTGCCCTAAAAACGGAAAGCAGCACTTTGCAGTAAGCCGAAAATCGGTGCAGTTTGAGACAAGTTTATTTCAACCTTCCAAAAAAGGAGCAAGACAATGGCATTGTTAGGCCCAACGACCATCAAGCGGGATTTTTCGAAGATTAAAATCAGCATTGCGTCGCCTGAAAGCATTTTAGCGCGCTCTCGGGGCGAGGTCTTAAAGCCAGAGACGATTAACTACCGCACCTATAAGCCCGAGCGTGATGGCCTGATGTGCGAGAAAATTTTCGGCCCCACTAAGGACTGGGAATGCTACTGTGGCAAATACAAACGCGTGCGCTACAAAGGTATTATCTGCGACCGGTGTGGGGTCGAGGTGACGACAAAGTCCGTGCGTCGTGAGCGAATGGGACATATTTCGCTAGCCGTGCCAGTGGTGCATACTTGGTTTTTCCGCTCTGTGCCGAGCAAATTAGGGGCACTTCTTGACCTTTCTACTAAAGAGCTGGAGCGAATCATTTACTATGAAGTTTATGTGGTGATTAACCCTGGTGAGCCGGGCGAAAAGCAAGGCTTGAAGTTTATGGATCGCCTCACCGAGGAGCAGTATTACACCATTATTAGCGAGTATGAAGACAATCAAGACCTTGATGAAAACGATGAGCGGCGATTTGTGGCTAAAATGGGTGGCGAAGCAATTAAAGCGTTGCTAAAGAAGCTAGACCTTAACGAAGAATCCAAGAAATTGCGCGAGATTCTGAGAACCACCACCTCAGAGCAAAAGCGAGCCGATGCTCTAAAGCGCCTAAAAGTGGTGGAAGCCTTCCGCAATAGCTATCACCCTATCCCGAAAGATGCAAAGAAAAAGGAAGAGTTTTCGCTCGAGCCACCAGAGCCATATCAATACGAGGGGAATAAACCCGAGTATATGGTGATGGACGTCATTCCAGTCATTCCACCCGAACTGCGACCGCTGGTGCCGCTTGAAGGAGGACGATTTGCAACATCAGACTTGAATGACTTGTATCGCCGCGTGATTATTCGCAACAATCGCCTGAAAAAGCTAATTGACATTCGCGCGCCAGAGGTCATTTTGCGCAATGAAAAGCGAATGTTGCAGGAAGCCGTTGATGCGCTGTTTGATAACTCACGAAAAGCCAATGCTGTAAAGTCTGGTGAGGGCACACGCGCCTTGAAATCGCTTTCCGATTCGCTGAAAGGCAAGCAAGGGCGTTTCCGCCAAAATCTACTTGGCAAGCGCGTCGACTACTCGGGTCGCTCCGTCATCGTGGTCGGTCCTGAGCTTAAGCTGCACGAATGTGGTTTGCCAAAGGATATGGCAATTGAGCTGTTCCAGCCGTTTGTCATTCGCAGACTGGTCGAGCGCGGCTTAGCAAAGTCGGTAAAGTCCGCTAAGAAAATGATTGACCGCAAAGACCGCGCCATTTGGGATGTGCTGGAAAAGGTGATTGATGGACACCCTGTCTTGCTGAACCGCGCCCCCACGCTGCATCGCTTGGGTATTCAAGCCTTCCAACCTGTGTTGATTGAGGGCAAAGCCATTCAGATTCACCCGCTGGTGTGCACCGCCTTCAATGCGGACTTTGATGGCGACCAGATGGCAGTGCATGTGCCGCTCTCGCAAGAGGCGCAGATGGAAGCCATTACGCTGATGCTATCGGCACATAACCTGATTCTGCCACAATCTGGTAAACCTGTTACCGTGCCGTCTCAAGATATGGTATTAGGTATCTACTACCTCACCAAAGAAGCAAGAGGGCGACGCGGTGAAGGGCGCATTTTCAGTGATGCCAGCGAAGTGATCGTAGCTTACAACGAGGGCGAGATAGATATGCACGCCCGCATTTTCCTACGCTACAGTGGCCTAAGAGACGACCGAGTCGATATTCCACGCGCACTGGAAATTGTGCAAGGCGAAGAAAAGAAAAAGTGGATTGAAGCAAAGCTGAAGAGTAAAGAAATCATGGCAACCACTGTCGGGCGCGTCATCTTCAATCAAATCGTGCCGCCCGAAGTAGGCTTTATCAATAAGGTTCTGGATAAAAAGGCAATGAAAGACCTAATCGCACAGGTCATCAACAAAGCCGGTAATGTAAAAGCCGTTCAGTTCCTTGATGCGATTAAGGATATTGGCTTTGCATATGCAACAAAAGGAGGACTGTCTATTGCGCTCTCCGATGCAATCGTGCCAAGCCGAAAAGAAGAACTTATCAAAAATGCACAGCGTGATAACCTCAAAGTCATCAAGGAATATAATGCAGGCACGCTGACAGAAAACGAAAAGTATAACAAGATTGTCGATGTGTGGCAGAAAGTAACGAACTTGGTGGCAGAAGAATCCTACCAAACCTTGCGTAAAGACCGTGAGGGCTTCAACCCGCTCTTTATGATGTTGGATTCAGGAGCCCGTGGCTCTCGTGAGCAAGTGCGTCAGCTAACTGGTATGCGCGGTCTGATTGCGCGCCCGCAAAAGTCAATGTCGGGTCAGCCCGGCGAAATCATTGAAAACCCGATTATCTCTAACCTCAAAGAAGGGCTGTCCGTGCTCGAATACTTCATCTCGACGCACGGTGCAAGAAAAGGGTTGTCAGATACATCGCTCAAGACGGCAGACGCAGGTTATCTGACGCGCCGCCTGCATGATGTTGCACAAGATGTGATTGTCACGGAAGAAGACTGCGGCACGACACGCGGCATTGTCATATCCAGACAGATTGAAGAAGAGTCGGGCAACCTAATGAAGTTCCACGACCGCATTCGTGGACGAGTGGCAGCGCGTGATGTCATTGACATCAATGATGAGACAGTGGTCGTAAAAGCTGGCGAGTTGATTACCGATGAGCTGGCGGATATGATTCGCGACCGAATGGGCGTAACAGAGGTAGAAATTCGCTCCGTGCTGACGTGCGAAACGCGTCGTGGCGTGTGCGCACGCTGCTACGGCGTAAACCTTGCGACGAACCGTCTGGTCGAAGTCGGTGAAGCCGTAGGCGTCATTGCGTCGCAGTCTATCGGTGAGCCGGGCACGCAACTGACGCTGCGCACCTTCCACCAAGGCGGTGCGGCACAAGGCACGATTACAGAAACTGATATTAAAGCACTCTATGATGGGCGAGTGGAGTTTGAAAATGTGCGCTATGTAGAGTCCACGCAGTTTAACGAGCTGGGCGAGGAAGAAAAAGTGTATGTAGTCGTGCGCAAAAATGGCATTATCAACATTGTTGATGACAATACGGGCAAGTCGCTTAAAAAATACACTGTTCCATATGGGGCAAGGCTTCATTGCTCCGATGGAATGAAAGTGAAGAAAGACCAACTGCTCTACACAATTGAGCCGAACAGCACGCCTATTATTTCTGAATTTAAGGGACGAGCAAAGTTCCTCGATATTGAGAAAGGCACGACCTATAAAGAAGAAATTGACCCGCAAACGGGCTATGTGCAGCGCGTCATTATTAACTGGCGCTCAAAGCTCAAAGCAACTGATGTGCGTGAGCCGCGTGTGCAAATTGTTGATGACGAGGGCAAAGTGCTGGCAACCTACTCCATTCCAATCAAGGCGAGTCTTATTGTCTATGAAAATGAAGAGGTCAAGCCAGGTGATATTCTGGCAAAAGTGCCCAGAGACCTTGCGCGCATCGGTGGTGACATCACAGCTGGCTTGCCACGCGTAACCGAGCTGTTCGAAGCCCGCAATCCTGCTGACCCAGCAATTGTCTCTGAGGTAGATGGTGTGGTCGAATTTGGAGCGCAGAAGCGTAATAACAAGCAAATCTTTGTAGTTACGGAATATGGTGAGCGCCGTGAGTATATGATTCCGATTGGTAAGCACATCTTAGTAAATCACGGTGATGAAGTGCGTGCTGGCGACCCACTGACCGACGGAGCGATTGCCCCCGAGCGCATCTTGGCAATTCAAGGTCCAACTGCGGTGCAGCAGTATCTGGTCAATGAAATCCAGAAAGTCTATCAAATCAATGCGGGTGTAGAAATCAATGACAAGCATATCGAGGTCATTGTACGCCAGATGCTGCAAAAGGTGCGAGTCGAAGATCCTGGCGACACGACGCTCCTACCCGGTGATTTGGTCGACCGATTTACCTTCAAAGAAGTAAATGAGCAGATGGCAAACAAGGTGCGCGTAACTGACAAAGGGGATGCACCACGAAGCATTAAAGAAGGCGAACTCTATCCAAAGGATGAAATCTTGAAAATTAACCGTGAGCTGAAAAAGAATGGCAAAGAGCAAATCAAATTTGAGCCTGCGCAGCTAGCAACATCGCAGCCCGTGCTTCTGGGTATCACCAGCGCAGCACTGCAAACTGAGAGCTTTATCTCAGCAGCGTCGTTCCAAGAGACGACAAAAGTGCTGACAGATGCGGCAGTAGAAGGCAAGGAAGATTACCTCGTAGGTCTAAAGGAAAATGTCATTGTGGGTAAGCTCATTCCCGCTGGCACAGGTCTACGAAAGTATCGCAATATGCGACTTTCAACTGAACAGCGCTATATGGAAATCAGTGAGGAAACCAATGGCCGTGAGCAACACGAGGAGACTGAGGTGGGCGACTGAAAAGCAGTTAGTTTTCGGCGGGGCGACCTTGTGTCGCCTTTTGCTTTTCGAGGGCAACCTAGGAGAGCAGCTTCTCTCTTTGCAGCGATTTTCTCACAAAAGCTGAGCTGTGACGCGTAGCAAATAACATAGCCTCACGCTGAGAATTGCGGCGCGAAACGAACAAAAGCCCAACGCCTAAAATGACATAGAGTATCAAAATGCCCAAAACTGCAAGTGCAGAGTGCACAAACGCAAGCAAGCCAGTCAGCAGAGAGAAAAGGTAGATAAATATCACTGCTTGCCGTTGGTTTAGGCAAAGCTGGTGTAACAATCTGTGGTGTAAGTGAAGCATGTCTGGCTTAAAGGGATGTTTGCCAGAAAGCAATCGCCGCACTGGCGCAAGAACGGTATCCAAGATAGGAAAAGCCAGTGCAAAAACAGGGGTGAAAAGTGAAAAGGAGGAAACAGAATTTGTAGAGGGGGGAATCGTGCTGCAGGCAAGCATAAAACCAATGAACAATGCACCTGCATCGCCCATAAAAATTTGGGCAGGGTGAAAATTGTAGCGCAGAAACCCAAGTATACCCCCTAAAAGCGAAGCATAGATTGCAAGTGAAAGTGTGTCGTGATTCAAGAAAGCACTGGCCATCATAAAGAGAAGGGCAATGCTGCTTACTCCGCCTGCCAACCCGTCTAGCCCATCAACTAAGTTGATGGCATTGCAGATACCTACAATCCAGAGAAATGTAAAGCCAAGGCTTAGCCAGTCACTCAGTAGAAGCGGTTGCTCCAAGAACGGTAATTCAATTGAGCGGACAGAGTAGCCACCGCCAAAAACTACGATTGCGGCGGCAAGAAATTGCATCAAGAACTTACGCCGAAAGTCTAAGCCACGAATGTCATCGAGGAGACCGGTAGCAAAGATGATGACACTGCCTAGTAAAACCGCCCAAAATTGAGTTTTAGTGAAAGCATAGAAGTCGGGCCAGAAGATAAGTGCAACAAGGGTAGTGAGTAAGAAAGTAAGAGCAATTGCAATGCCGCCCAAACGTGGGATAGGTTGACTATGCACCTTCCGATGTGCAGGCTCGTCAAGTAACTGAAAAAGTCGTGAAAGCTGACAAATCTTTGGCGTAAAAAGCCAAGCTGTGATAGTCGACAAGCCAAGCAGAACCGCAATGACATACAGACTCATTTTGCGAATAGAGAGATTTTGGCAAAGACCGCTCCAGCGTGAGAAGGGTAAACGAAGTCAAAAGATAAGCGTTGTGAAGTTAGCAAAAAGCTGTGATGCGGACAACAATAAATGCAAAACTGAGACAGCCTAACCTTATTCTCACTACTTTGAAAGGTGCATACCAGAAGTGCTATACGGACACAAGTAAAACACCTGCCTGCATAGCATGGTTGGTATATTTTGTTTACCGCATCAGTATCATTTTTCGTGTCTGCACGAAGTTACCAGCTTGCAAACGGTAAAAATAGAGCCCTGATGTCAGATTGCCTGCATTGAATTGTACTTGGTAACGACCTGCTTCCTGCTTTGCCTTGACGAGGGTCGCTACTGCACGACCCAGTATGTCATAGACTTGCAAGGTGACTTCACTGGCTACAGGAAGCTGGTAACTAATCACCGTAGCTGGGTTGAATGGATTCGGGTAGTTTTGTGATAGCTCAAATGTTTGCGGTAAGCCTGCTTCCACTTCAATTATAGGGCTATACTTGAATGTGCCGTCGAAGTCAACTTGCTTCAAGCGATATTGAACGAGACCTGATGCGGTTCTATCGATGAATGAATAGGATTGTGCTTCAGCAGTCGTGCCTTTGCCTTTCACGAATCCCAATACTTGCCAGCCTTCAGAGTCTATTCCATATCTCGCAGAGCGACGTTGCACCTCGAAACCAGCATTGTTACTTTCAGAAGCAGTAGTCCAAGCAATGCGTATGCCATTATCGATTGCTTGTGCGCTAAATGAGGTGAGCTCAACAGGAAGAGCAAGTGGACCTGTGTTAAACGGACCTAGTGTACCTACTGGCAATGAGGAAAGCAAGTTGAAGTTCGGATTGAAGCCAACATTGCCTGCACCGCCAGGAGCAGAGGTGCCAGGCACAAAGACATTTGAGAAAAAGGGATCATTGGCGCCAGAAATGATAGCGAAGATACGAACATTCCCTGCGGCAGTAGCGCCGAGTGCGGAGAGTGTGAAACGAATCTCAAAACCAGTGTGAGTCGTGCGAATGTCATTCCCCGTTTGGTTGTTTAGCGCAAAAGTAGCAGCGCCAGCAGGCAGAATGCTACCAGCTGTGTTGTTCGTGGGAGTACTGCTAGCATTACCAAGAAACTGTGCTCCTACATTGCCCCCTGATGTTTTTGCAAGATAGACTGCACCGTCGCTTGTACGAACGGCAAGCATATAATCAACTTCAAAATCAGCACGATAGTTGTTGTTGGTCCAAGTGCTGTCTAAGTAAGTGCCTGTCGAGTGTGCACAACTGAGTCGTGCACCCGCAGCTCGACCAGGGACTTGGTCGAACCCCAGCCAAATTGCAAGTTGATTCCCGTTTGCCTCGACCTTTGAGGGAACACCGATGTAGAAATCAACGCCGTTTGTCCAAGTGCGAATTGCTCCAATATCAGATTGAGGACCAAACCCATTGTTGGCAATAGGATTGACATTAGGGATAGAAACTTGATACTCAGCAGGGCTTGCTGTACCATTGATAACAGGTTGGGCGAAAAGTGGAAGCGTCCTAACAGAGAGCAAGCAGAGCAGAGGTAGTAGTATGTGCTTCATGGCTGCTGCAGTTTGAGTTAAGTGACACTTACAAAAGATACACAAATAAGGTATTTACTACAAGAGGGCAAAGGCGAAGAAATCGGTTGCTAAGCTCTGTTTGTGAGCAAACGTACTTAGATGTGTGGCATACAAAATACTATACCACTTATCTAAACTGATGTTTCCGAATGCAGGTTCAAAGGCTTACTTTGCCGAGAGCATTTTTAGTATCTGTGTTTTTTCAATAAAGCTGGTGTCGAAGTGTCCGCTGCGGAAAATTTCGGACTGGAAGATTTTTTTGTGGAGCGGAATTGTGGTTTTGATGCCCTCGACAATGAACTCATCCAAGGCTCGCAGCATGCGCTCAATCGCTTCTTCACGCGTGTGACCGTAGACGATAAGCTTGGCAATCATTGAGTCGTAGTAAGGTGGAATGCGGTAGCCAGCATATGCGTGCGTCTCAACGCGGACACCGTGCCCACACGGCACGTGGAAGACTTTTAGTTCGCCAGCAGAGGGACGAAAGTCATTTTCAGGGTCTTCGGCATTGATACGGCATTCAATTGCGTGACCTCTGGGGACAAACTTCTTGGTAGGGAGTTTTTTTCCAGCAGCAATTAAAATCTGCTGCTTAATCAAGTCTATATCATAAATCTCTTCGGTTACGGGGTGCTCAACCTGAATGCGTGTGTTCATTTCCATAAAGTAGAAGTTTCGGTGCTTGTCGACCAGAAATTCTACTGTGCCAGCACCCTCGTAGTTAATTGCTTTTGCAGCCTTAACACCCGCCTCACCCATCTTGATGCGCATCTCTTCACTGATGATGGGAGAAGGAGACTCTTCAATTAGCTTTTGATGGCGGCGTTGAACAGTGCAGTCTCGCTCGCCCAAATGAATGATGTTGCCGTGCTGGTCGCCTAAGACTTGGATTTCAATGTGTCGTGGCTCCTCGAGAAATTTTTCAATATAGACGCCGGGGTTTCCAAAAGCTTTCTCCGCCTCGCTGCGAGCCGTATTGAATGCCTTTTCTAAATCTTCTTCGCGAGAAACGACGCGCATGCCTTTGCCACCGCCGCCAGCTGTTGCCTTGATAATGATAGGATAGCCTACTGCTGCCGCGACTGCTTTGGCATCCTCTATCCGTTCTACTAGTCCTTCGCTGCCCGGAATCGTTGGGACATTTGCAGCTCTCATTGTCTCTTTGGCAGTGTTCTTATCACCCATTTTGCGAATCATCTCAGGCGAAGGACCGATAAACTTGATGCCAGAGAGGGCACAAATCTCAGAAAATTCGGCACGCTCAGAAAGAAAGCCGTAGCCTGGATGAATCGCATCGGCATTGGTGACCTCAGCAGCTGCAATGATGCGTGGAATATTGAGATAACTTTCTTTGCTCGGCGGCGGACCGACGCAAACGGCTTCATCTGCATATTTTACATGAAGCGAATCAGCATCAGCCGTGGAGTAAATTGCAACGGTCTGGATGCCCATCTCACGGCAAGTGCGAATAATGCGCATTGCAATTTCGCCGCGATTAGCAATGAGAATCTTCCTAAACAAGGCGCATCTTCCAGTTTAAGTTACAAGAGAGAGCTCACTTCCAAGAAAATACTGCAAATGCCTAAGTTAGGTAAGCTGTACAGCGTGGCTACTCCAGAAGAAAAAGCACTTGGTCATACTCTACGGGCTGCCCATTTTCAACCATGATTTTAACAATCTTCCCATCCACATCGCTTTCAATTTCATTCATCAGTTTCATTGCTTCAATGATGCAGAGGACTTTGCCTTTTGTGACTTGGTCGCCTACCTGCACATATGGATTGGCTTCTGGCGAGGGAGCACGATAGAATGTGCCTACCATTGGCGAGCGAATCTCCTTGTATTTCTTCGCTGGCGGCGCTGGCTCAGCCGTTTGAGAAGAGGTCGCAGGTGCAGCATTAGAGGTCGGAGGGGTTGGCAAAGTCGGTGGGGTGGCTGTAACCATTGGTGGTGCATACTGTGGCATAAAAAGAGACGGCATAGGCGTATGCACAGATGGGGCGGGTTGTTCACTTCTACGCTTCAGGGTAATCTTGAAATCGCCTTCCTCTATGGTCATCTCGTCCAAGCCTGACTCATCAAGCATCTTTAAGAGCTTTTGAATGTCATCGAGATTCATATACAAGCCCTCGGTTTTTTTAGGTTAAGATGAAAGAGCAGGCCACGAGAAATGAGGCATGCTATGCACTAGCCTTCTTGACTCTATCGACATACTCTCCTGTGCGGGTGTCCACGCGCACAACATCGCCGGTCAGCACAAACATTGGCACTTGAATGACCGCACCAGTTTCAAGCGTTGCAGGCTTTGTGCCGGCGGTGGCACGGTCATCTTTCGTAACAGAACTGGTGTCTGTAACCGTTAGCTCGACAAATGTAGGGGCTTCTGCTTGAACAAGCTCACCTGAGGTGGAGAAAACAACCTCAACGGGCATACCCTCCTTCAAAAACTTTGCAGACTCTCGGAAAGCTGAGACAGGGATATTGATTTGCTCGAAGGTCTCATTATCCATCAGCACGAAATCATCGCCGTCACGGTAGAGATACTGGAAATGCTTGCGCTCAGTTTGAACAATTTCGACTTCTTCGCCAGAGCGGAAGCGATTTTCTACAATTCGGCCGTTGCGGAGGTTGCGCATCTTCGCTTGAAAGAACGCATGAAGATTGCCCGGCGTGCGATGCTGAACTTCCTCGAGAATGTGCAATTCACCATTGAAGCGAAGAATAACGCCTTTTGCAAGGTCCCTTGTGGTCGCCATATCCCTTTGAAAGTTGTTGATTTGGTTGCTGACGCTTTGGTTAGAGAAGGCGAATATAATACTGCTGGGAAGGATTTCAAAACAGGCACAAAACGACTGAAAGCCTGCAGCGACTTGATTTTATTAGGGGTTTCGGGTGTATAAGGCTTGACAAGCTCTCTTCTTTTCGTAAATTTGCCTCAGTTTAGCAGGGGCTAAACAACACTTCAAACCAATCATTCGAAAGGAGAAGCGATATGTCAAAAGCCGACATCGTAGAGAAGATTGCCAAAGATGCGGGCATCTCTAAAGCAGCGTCAGAAAAGGCGGTCAATGCGTTCATTGAAGCGGTAACAAACTCGCTAAAGAAAGGGCAGCCTGTAACGCTCATCGGGTTTGGCACATTCTCGGTCGCCAAGCGCGCAGCACGCATTGCACGCAATCCTAAGACGGGTGAGCAAATTAAAGTGAAAGCAAAGAAGATAGCCCGGTTTCGCCCAGGCACAGCATTGAAGAACGCGGTCAACAAGTAAAGTGCTGTTAGAAAGCCGTAGCAGAAAAGCTCATCGCCGAAGCGATGAGCTTTTTTATTAAAAAAGTAAGAAAAGCGTGTTCGCATCTTAGAAATTCTCGCAATTGAGGCGCTTTTGTATCTTTGCGTTCTGTTTGACTGGTTACCAACAATTCGCCAAACCATATGGGACGCATTTTTGAGAAGCGCAAGTATAGAATGTTTGCGCGCTGGGCAAGAATGTCCAAAGCCTTTACCAAAATTGGGCGTGAAATCTCAATTGCGGTTAAAATGGGTGGTCCTGACCCTGATAATAACCCACGATTGCGGCGCGCAATCCAGAATGCGCGTAGTGTCAATATGCCCAAAGACCGTGTGGAGGCAGCCATCAAACGCGCCGTCTCACGAGAAGAGGCAGACTACCAAGAAGTGGTCTATGAAGGCTATGCGCCACACGGTGTGGCGCTGATTGTAGAAGCGGCAACAGATAATCCAACTCGCACGGTGGCAAACGTGCGAATGTATTTTAACCGTAGCGGTGGCTCACTTGCAGCAAATGGCGCAGTGAGCTTTATGTTCGAGCGGAAAGGTGTCTTTAAACTCCAAAAGCCAGACGTCAATCTTGAAGAACTTGAGCTAGAGCTGATTGACTACGGTGCAGAAGATTTCGCCCTTGAAGACGATGACCTCCTAATCTATACCAGCTTCAATGACTTTGCCACGATGCAAAAAAAACTGGAAGAAAAAGGCCTGACGGTGCAAATGTCTGCCTTGCAGTATGTCCCAACCACGACGGTAGAAGTAACCGAAGAGCAAGAAAAAGATGTAATGGAACTAATTGAAAAACTGGAAGATGATGATGATGTGCAAGCAGTCTATCACAATATGCGTTAAAAGAACAAAAGAACGCATCACCTTTTCTTAGAGTGTTAAAAATTCCCAACTCGAACTTAAACCGAAAACGCTATGCAGGTTGGAGCATATCAAATTTTTGCTGTGGAGTGTGAGCGCTTTGCGTTAGATGGAGGCGCTATGTTTGGCACTGTGCCCAAAGCACTGTGGGAAAAGCAAATTCCTGCAGATGAAAAAAATCGCATCGATATGTCGGCGCGCGCGATGCTTATTGTAGGGAATGGGCGCAAAATTTTGGTCGACACGGGAATGGGACAGAAGTGGGAGCCAAAATATCGTGAGATGTATAAAATCTCTGAATCGTTTTTGGAAGCAAACTTGCGCCGTGCAGGCGTAACACCTGAGGAGATTACAGATGTGATTCTGACACACCTACACTTTGACCACGCAGGCGGCGCAACCAAACTGGTTGATGGCAAACTGGTGCCTACCTTCCCGAATGCGACCTACTATGTGCAAGAGGAGAACTACAAGTGGGCGATGAATCCGAATGCTCGCGAGAGAGCCAGCTACCTCAAAGAAAACTTTGTGCCACTTTTAGAGCACAACAAGCTCCAGTTTACCAACGGTGAAATGGAACTTTTCCCTGGCGTGCATCTTATTCTTTCGAATGCGCATACGCGCGCACAGCAGTTAGTAAGAGTAACTGATGGAAAGACGTCCGTGTGCTACTGCGGCGATGTTATCCCCACAGCGGCTCATATTCCGCTCCCATGGGTAATGGGCTACGACCTGTATCCACTTGAAATTATGGAAGAAAAGCGGCGACTCTTGGAACAAGCAGCAGACGAACACTGGACGCTTTTCTTTGAACATGACCCCTTCAAAGATGCCGCCGATGTGGTGCGTAGCGAAAAAGGGATTGTAAAAAACACAACCTTTTTCATCAATTGATAATAAGCTGATTGAGTGAAGTGGATTCTTCCTCTTTGGCGATAGGTAGCTCTACGATGAATGTAGCGCCTTTGCCAGCAGAACTTTCGCACCAGATTCGACCACGCATTGCATCGACAAGTGTTTTGCAAATCCAAAGTCCGTAGCCTGTAGAACTCTCGCCACCTGTCGGCTTTGCAGAAAGTTGCGCTTGCTTTTGAAACAGTAGATTCATCTCCTCTGGCTTGATGCCCAGCCCTTGGTCAGTTACGCTAATGCGCACGCGGCTGCGATGTCGGTAGAGGCGTATCCAAACTTTCCTATCAAATGGCGAAAACTTGATTGCGTTGGAGACCAAGTTCTCTAACACCTGCAGCATAGCAATGCGGTCAGCGCGAGCTTTTGGCACTTCCTTGCTAGCCTCAACAATGAGTTCAATTTGCTTAGCGCTGGCTTGCATCTGGAGCGATTGCACAATGGTTTCAATAAGATTAGCTAATCCGACAGGTTCAAGATTCAGCTGTGGCTTACTATGAAAGGGACTATGACCCAGCAGAAGACTCTCGGAAATACTTTTCATTCGCCCCACACAATCGCGAATGCTAATAAGTCGCTTCTCAATCTCTTCTTTGGAGAGTTTCTCATACTTTTTTGCAAGGATATCCACAGCAAGCAAAATACCTGACATTGGGTTTTTAAGGTCGTGCGCTAAAATTTCCATTAGCTCAATTTTTTCTTGATTGGTATACATAAGGTCGCGCGCCGCGTCTTGATGAAGGTGGACATATGCAAGCGAAAGTGCAATATCTTCTATTAGCTCTTGGTCGAGGCTACCCCATTCTCGTTCTGTGTCGCAGTCATCAACGCCGAGAAAGCCCAAGAAGCGGTTTTCAGCTAAAAGTGGAGCAAGTAAAAGCGAGCGCACATTGTGAGTAGCCATAAAAAATCGCTCCTCGCCTTTAGCTTTGCTCTGGGTTTCTGCGACCAAGCCCCCGTGCGAAAGTATCGTTGTCCAGCGCGGTAGGTGCGTGTGTGGTAAGGCGGTCATCGTAGCCAGCTCAATCCGCTTGGACAAATGTGCCAGATGCGATTCTGCTACCAGCGAGTAGACAGGCTGACCATCCAAAAGCAAAGAGTTTCTAAAAAGATAGGCACGGCTAGCACCCATAGCTTGGCGTATATCGAAGAGAATCGTATCGTAAAGACTGGAAACATCTTTGCTTTTGAGAAGTGCGCGCTGAATCTTGACAATCGTCTCAAGACAGGCGTTTTCTTTGATGAGGCGAGTATCATCCATTTCCAATTGCATTTGTAGCCTTCTTACGTTTGTGATGCATACCAGAATGCAGATACTGCGCACATCGTATTCCTTTCAATGCTTCTCATCCAAGAGAAGCGTACTGAACGAAAGGGACTCAATTTAGCAAGCCCACCTAAGGAAAAACTAAGATGTGTGATGCCATACGGCGCTGTGAAAGGTGTAGGTGGGGGGAGTGTAGCTAGGTCATCGTGAATGCAGCCATTCTAACTAGGCGGCTAAGGTAGCAGCAAGTGGCGAAGCGTGTGTGACTTAGTTAAGAATCCTCTCCATCAAGTAGGTCTTAACTTGCTCAATGTGAATGCGTTCTTGGTGTGTAGTGTCACGGTCGCGCACAGTAACAGTATCGTCTTTCAGGGTGTCGTGGTCAATAGTGAAGCAGTAAGGTGTGCCGATTTCGTCTTGACGGCGATAGCGGCGACCGATTGAACCTGCGTCGTCATATTGGACTTTGAAGTGCTTTTGCAAATCGCGAAAGAGCTTTTCGGCGCGCTCAGGCAAGCCATCTTTTTTCAGAAGAGGGAAAACGCCAGCTTTCACGGGAGCAAGTTTGGGGTGCAACGAAAGCACCGTGCGCTCTTCATCTTCGACAATGTCTTCTTGATAAGCATCACAGAGCACGGCGAGAAACACGCGGTCGCAGCCAGCAGAAGTCTCTACGACAAATGGGATATATCGCTCCTTGCCATCAGGCTCAACATACTCCATGCTTTTGCCTGAATACTCTTGATGCCGACGCAGGTCAAAATCCGTGCGAGAGTGAATGCCCTCGATTTCCTCTGTGCCAAATGGGAACTTATACTTAATGTCGTAAGCCGCATCGGCATAGTGAGCTAATTTGTCGTGCTTATACCAAACCAAGTTTTCTTTCCGAATACCCAAGCGTTCCACATACCAATTCATGCGCTTCTCTTGCCATGCCTCGAAGGCTTCTTGCTGACTGCCGGGCTTGACGAAATACTGCATTTCCATTTGTTCGAATTCAATCATTCGGAAGATGAAATTGCCCTTGACGATTTCATTGCGGAAGGCTTTGCCGATTTGTGCAATGCCGAAGGGCACTTTGAGGCGCGAGGACTCACGAACTTGATGAAAATTGACAAAGATACCTTGTGCAGTTTCTGGCCTGAGGTAAATGATGGATGTGTCGTCCGCCACAGCGCCTAACTCCGTTTTGAACATTAGGTTAAACTGCCGCACTTCTGTCCAATCAAATGCACCTGAATCGGGCGACCGAATTTGCTCCTTGATAATCAGGTCGTAGAGCGCTTTGGTCATATCTGGGGCGTTTTGTGCTGCGACAAATTCAGCTTGCACGCGCGCTGCTTCATCAGTTTTGCCCTTCTTTTCAAGAGACTTAATGTAGCCCTCAATGAGGTGGTCTGCACGGTAGCGTTTTTTGCTGACTTTGTCATCAATAAGTGGGTCGCTAAAGCTGGCTACATGACCAGAGGCTTCCCAAGTGCGCGGGTGCATCATAATAGCGGCATCAATGCCGACCACATTGTCATGCTCTTTGGTCATTGCGTCCCACCATGCATCTTTGATGTGGCGCTTGAGTTCCACGCCTAACGGACCGTAGTCATAGCAAGCGCCAAGTCCGCCATAAATCTCTGAGGATTGAAACACAAAGCCGCGTCTTTTGCAAAGCGAGACGATTTTTTCCATTACGCGCTCAGGGGTCTCCTGCTTCTTTCTAACAGTTGAGTCCGCCATGTGTCAGTTTTAGAAAATTTGTGCGAAAAATCGTTTGAGGCACTTGCGAAAACAACCAAAATCTGCGATGCGAAAATGTGCAACGCATCTATGTGCTAGCCTTTGTCAGAACTGAAGCCATGAGCAAGGCCTAGCTAATCAGTTGCAAGTATTCCCAGCCCTCACCAGCAAGGTCTTCATATGAAATGCCATCTTTTTCGTTGCTAGGCATAATATAGACTGCATCGCCGTAACTATACTCAAAGTCAATGTAGTTAATCGCTGAAATCAATTTTGCGAAAGTTTCACGGTCAGCAAAGGCATCTTCTGGAATCTCACGAATCATATCGGTAAGGTCGTTCAGCATTGGCGACGCTTCAAGAAGAAAGATGAGCGAGATAACTACATAGTATTTTGAGCTGCTCAGGCGCATCACTTCATCAACGCTCTCGCCGACCTCCTCTTCTTCGGTGGCGATATTGGCTTCAATGTCATTAATCCAGTGATGAAACTCGCGCTCAGCCGCTTCAGCCTCAATGATAAAATCCCAGTAGCCATACTCAAAGTAAGGAATGGCTTCTTGAAGTTTGCCCGTCAGGCGCTTGTAGAAGCGGCGCTTTTGTTCAGGCGTTTCATCATCAACGCTTTCTTCAATCAGGCGATGCAATGCACTGCGCAGTGTTTCTTTGCCGTAGTAGTTAAATGCAACTTGCACGGCAAAAAATGCCATTTCGTCAGGATACTTTTTGCCAAACAGTTTAGAGAGAAAACCGCGTCGTGTCATACTCATGAGAATTCGCTTGGGTTAAAGAGAAAACCCGCTACGGCTGCGACCAAAAGAGCCAAAGCGCCCTGCACGCAGCCCTGTCATTCTGCCAGTGGTTGAGGAAACACGCATTGAGACGCGTCCGAACCCTGTAGGTTTCACACGCCCGACCCCAGTTGCTAAACCAGTAGTGCGTGACGAGAAGAGGGTAGGTCGGCGCACAGGGGTATAGGTTGGTGCAGAAAGTGTACGTGGCGCTGTAGTGCTACGGTAGTAGCCGTAGTCGTATCGTGGGTAGTAAATGGGCGATGGTATGAACATCGGGTAGTAGAAGAAAAACCAAGGTGCAAAGCCGGGCATACCGCCGTAGTAAAACGGAGTGTAACCTGCACTGTAGCGCGCTACCGTATCATTGCCGACCAGCTGCGAAGAATCCACAGCGGCTTTAGGCAGTGTCGAGGTGATGCCAGCCTCAGGGGTAGGCGGCCTGAAATCTGAGAGCTTAATCATTGAGACCGTAAGCCCTTTTTCCTTGTAAGATGCAAAATCTTCGTTAAGGTCATCGAGTTCCTGCGAGCGGCTTTCGTCAGGGCTGCAGTAGAGCACGCTCTTAATGCCGAGTTTTTCGAAGTTTTCAGCGGTCGGCACTTTTGCGATGTAACGGTTATCAAACTTGGTCTCTGCGTCAGTGTTTTCGCTGTAGGGCAGAAGGCGATTGCTGTCGAGCAACATCACCATTGGCGCTTTTTCAGGTCGGATTTTTGCTTTTTGCGAAACCTCTTCGGCATAGTAAAGCATAGCGCCCAGTGTTTGCTGCGAGGGCACTACGCCGATTGGATGAGGCCAGTTGTCAAAGCCAATGACAAGGTTTGCCACATCTGCCATGGCGGCGCCAAACGCAACGCTTTCTTCGCCTTCAAGGTCGACGATGAGTGCTACTGTGTCGGGATTTTTGCTTTGCTTCAAAAGCTCCTTCATTCCCAAGCCTCGCGAGTAGGCCTCTTTCATCTTGGGCGTAAAGACGGGTGCCATCTGGCTTTTGAGCGAAGGTTGTGCCAGTGCTTGCACTAAGGTGTTCACCACAAAAGGCTTGAACTCCGCACGGGTCGGCTGGTATGCTTGAAGCAAGGCTTCAGGCTCTAAATACATTGTCCAGCTTAGCGAGTGGCCGCTGTCGTGGGTTTGCTTGCCGTTCAAAGCAAGTGGCTTATCAGGTGAGCCGACATTCCAGCCTTCCTTGCGCTGCAGTTCGGTGGTGTCCACGACAATTTCCTCTTCGTCTTCCAAGTCACAACCTTGCAGGATACCTGCGGTAGAAAGCAATGCCGAAAGTGAGACGAGCTGCAGCAAGCGCTGATTTGCCTCTCGGCGTGAAATCATCTCATGCCACCAATCTGCACCGTGCTTTTGCACATTGGATTGGGAAGTGTGCTCTGACATAAATCATCTAAGAGTTACGATTCTGCCACAAAGGTTGCAGCGCAAGGCGTGGTGTAATCAGTCGGTAGTGGAGTGTGGTTTTCGGTGCAACCTTTGGAGACACGTGTGTAAAACCCGGCAGCTTTGCCTCCAATCAAATAAACACCAAAATTTGCAACACCGCCTTGCGGCAACACCTTTGCATCAAAATACTTTTGGACAATCCAGCGTGTCTTTACTGCTTGCGCCAAAGAAAGTTTCCAAACTTCATCTGTCGTAAGTTTGCCCAAAATTACTTCTGCACCCTCGCAGCCGTAGTCTGACTTCATGACCCATTGGTCTTTTTCATCGCAAAGCTGTTCAGGTGAGACATCAATTAAGCGATAAGTCTCAGGAATGTAGGCTTTGATCGCAGCTTGTGAGGCGGGCGAGAAGCGATGCCGATGTGCCCACAAGAATGCCAGCGTGAGTTTATTCTGCGTGAGCACAGCGCCGAAAGGATTGAGAACAGAGACTTGATGCATCGCTTCTGCTTCCAATACCGCCAGCAGCTGATTGTGCATTGGGTAAGGGTCTGGGTAATCGTCTTCGTCATACCAAACAGGCAAGCGCTCGCCCCACCAGTCTGTTTTGTAATGGCGAATCACAATGTCAATTGGGCGAGAGAAAAGCCGCAGCGCATCAGGCGTTTTAGACAAGTTAAACGGTGAACCCAAAACCGTCTCAAATCCACGCTTTTCAAACCAATGTTTGTAGAGCAAAATCATTGACAGGTCTTCAGTCAAGTCCGTCGGGTAGATGATACCAATGGTGGGAGAGGCTTTTGGGCAAGCTACATCAGCGCGATACATGGCCAGCATTGCATCAACGAACTGCGACTCAAAGTGAGCATTAGGGTTGCAAAGTTTGGGCGTATTAGGATGAAGCAGTTCGTTAAGGAAAACGGCTTCGGCTTCACCGCTGGGTGTATCGCTATTCATCTCGCAGATTTTAATGCCGCCTGCGCTATCCTGAAAGACGTCCAAGCGAGCGATAAAATGCCAGCGTCCACCTGACGAAAGCCACATGAGTTTTTGATAGGGCGTGAGGTGAAAAAAGTCATCTAACCAATTCGGCTCTTGCCAGATAAGCTGTGCGAGTTCATCGTAGACTTGTCCCACCGTCTCCGCAGCAATTTGCATAGCTTGGGCTTCTTTGGCTGAAAGAATAACAGGCTCAAGCAAGAAACGCTCTTCGCCGTTGAGCCATGGGTCGGTGAGAATGTGCGTGCGGTAAAGCTGCTCAGCGAGTGCTTCATACCGTGCTTGATAAGTTGTTGCATCGCTAAGCTGCGCAGCATGATGCGACATGAAGGGCAATGAGGTCTCGTTTTCAGTCATCACCAAAGTCTTATGATGCGTTACATCAATCGCGTAATGAGCAAGGCGGTAGCAATGTAGGCGGCAGCTTCAATGGCGCCCGCTGCGATATTGCGGTCGCGGCTGATTTCCTCATCGAGTGTGCCACCGTAGAGCGAGAAACTGCCGCCAACCAAAATGCCTTGCACCAGAAACTGACGAATCGGGTAGAAAGCAAGAACAATCAGCATTGACTTGCCGTATGCCAGCAAACCTGCCGCATAGCCGATAAATTCGCCCTTGATGCCTTTGTGAATCGCAAGGCTAACGCCAATCATAAGACCAGCGTAGCTCAATGCGGCTGCGATGTTGCCACTGGCAAGCTCTTTGGCATCATCATATGCAGTGAGGAGTCGGAAAAGCCGAGTTACAACAATGAGCGTAAGCTGACCGACAAAGAAAAAAACAAGCGAAGCTAAGGCTGCACCCCCTTCTGAAAGGGCGATGTCGCTGTCGCCTGTGTTTTCGCCCGAAACCGCAGCCGCAATAATGCTGGAAGTGGCAATAAAGCGCGCAGCAGCGACAATGCCTACAGCGACATTGCCTTTTTGCACTTCTTCGGTGTAATCGACTCCGTGAAAGAGCTTAAAGCCGAAGAGCGAAAGAAGTGCAAGCAAGATGATGCCACTTAGCCCCCACAGTGCAACCAGTCCTGCGTCAATGAGCAAGCTGCCATGTCCCTCACCAGCCAAGACTTCGCTGGTGATTTGCACGACACCGAAAAGAAAGCCCGCAAGCGCAATACCAACAGCCGTCTGATCTTGCTTCGTAATCACCTCTGTCATATTCGCTTTGAAGATGAACTGGTTGACTAACCGCGCCATAGTGAGCATTGCAATAAGCGTAGCGCCAATGAAAAGAATCGCTTGCCAAGCCATATTCTGACAATGGTTTTGGAGAAAAATAGCCGAAAATCGCAAAATCTCAACCTAAGCGTGCTCGACATAGCTAGGCAGCACCTCGAGCAAAGCAGATTCTGGAAGCACAGAAAACGAGGCTTGCCATGCAGTGCAAAATCCATAACTGAAAGCAGAGACAGCCTCACGGTAAGACACGTCCTGTCCTAAGCATTCGGCGACAGAAGTGGTTTTTGCAATTAAGTCTTGTGCGATGCGTGCCTTCACATCGGGGTGAGCACAGAGGTATTTGGTAAGCTCGCGATGCTTGGGCGAGAGCAAAATAGAGCCGTGCTGCAGCAAAATGTCGCCGTAACGCCGCTGTGCAGAGCCAATGATTTTTTTGCCCTTCACCTCTAATTCGTCTCTGGCTGAGGCGGTAAAGCAGGGCAGGCTTTCTTCAGAAGCGTATCGGGCGCGCAAATCAGGTTGGCGGCGCTGAAAGTGTGCCTCAATGCCAAGCTGGCAAAGTCCAGCACGAAGTGCCTGCGCAATTGCAGCATAGCAATCTGCATTAGAGTGCCGCGTGCGCATCACGACTGCATAGGTTAGTTCATCGGCGTGGAAAACGGCTCTCCCACCTGTAGGGCGACGCACCCAGTCAATCCCATCGTGCTGCAGGGCAGCAAAGTCAAGCGAGGTCTCTTTTTGGTGGTAGCCAAGTGAAACGCAAAAGGGCGACCACTGGTAGAAACGAAGGAGCACCAGTGGCTTGCCAAAGCGAGCTTCTAAGGCGGCAAAGTGAAGCGCCAGTGCTTCATCAAGCCACATCTGAAAAGCGCCATGGTGCGCGCCAGAGTCAATCAGAAAAATTTTGCCGAACATTTCAGAGTTATGTTCAAATTTCTAAATTGCTGACTGTGTGTCGCAAATGACAATCCCAGATATCCTGAGGACATATCGCACGATTGCGGTCGTAGGACAGTCTGATAAACCCGACCGACCAAGCTATGCAGTTTCAAAATATATGCTGGTTCAGGGCTACAAAATTTTACCGATCAACCCGAGCCTAAGCTATGCCTTGAACCTGCCGTGCTATCCAAGCCTGAGAGAATTACCCGATGCGCTAAGACGAAGTGTGGAGATTGTTAATGTGTTTCGCAGACCTGAATATGTGATGCCAGTGGTAGAAGAAGCTATAGAAATTGGGGCAAAGGTGGTGTGGATGCAATTAGGAGTGGTGAATGAACAAGCCCGCCGCCGTGCGGAGGAAGCAGGCTTGATAGTCGTGCAGAACCGTTGTATTGCCGTTGAGCACCGTTTGCATATCCTGACATAACTTTCGCTTGTGGAATGAATCGCCAGAGCAATATGCCTTGCTGCGCACCATGCTGCTTGATGGGGTTGGTCTGCTTGATACTCACGGTGTGGAGCGTTTCGCCCGCAGTGGCAGACTCAGAGCGTCGTTATGGCTTTTTCTTTACACCAGCGGAAACTGAAGCAGCATGCGGCACTGTAATTGACCGCATCGTCATTACAGGCAATACAACCACCAAGCCTTTTGTAGTGCGCCAAGAAATGCCCTTCAGTGAAGGGGACACGCTCACAATGGAGGGACTGCAAACGGCGCAGCAATTGATTTACAACCTGCAGCTCTTCAATGTGGTGTTCGTTTCAGCCAAGCGTTTTTTCCCAAATGAACCGCCTGCACCGATTGCGATAGAGGACGAATACGATTCCCTGTTTGCCGCATTTGTGCATCAATGTTACGAAGAAGCGCAAATGCGCCAGTCACCGCTAACGGTGGTGCTGGTCTCTGTCCACGAGCGCTGGTATCTGTTCCCACAACCGCGCTTTGACTTGCGAGGAGTGAGCCTTGCAAACTGGATTCGAAATCCGACGATTGCGAACCTAAACATTGGCATCATTACTACGCATCAGAATCTAACAGGGCTAAATGACCCATTTTCCGTTGCGTTTGGGGTCGGCTTTGATCCCTACATTCGTATTTCTTACTACACACCATATCTATTTGGCACATCGCGCACAGGCGCAGGCTTTGCGCTAACTTGGCGAGACCTAAACAACCTTGCCTACGACACCCAGACCGAGACGATTCCACGTTACATTCAAAAAACTTTTACTGTCTCAGGCGCACTCAGCCAACGCTTATCGCCATTTGCCTTTTTCAATCTTAATTTTGGTTACAGCCGCGTCTCCGTTTTTGATGAAACCAAAGCAGCCTATCCAAGCGCCACCGTTGCAGCAAATGGGCAAGACGACTACCCATGGCTACACCTAAACTATGTGTATTCGCAGCTGGATCTCAATCAGTGTCCAACCAAAGGTTGGTTTATTTCGCTGAATTTTTTCCAGCTCGGCTTGCCATCTTGGCACGATAAGATGAACATCACACGCGGCATCTTCGACATTCGCTTCTATGAAAAAATCTGGGGAGAGCTTTCACTGAGCTTGCGTAACTACACGGCAATTTCACTAAATGCGCCCGTGCCAAACCACGAGCGGCTTTTCTTTGGCTACACACGCATTGTAGTCAGAGGTTACACGCGAGAGGTGTTCGAGGGCGATAACTTGCAGCTCAACTCCATTGAGCTGCGCTACCCACTGGTGCCGCTGCGCACAATGCGCTTCGATTTTGTGCCCGTAGAGCAGTTCAAGGTGATGCAATGGGCGCTATATGCCACAGCGTTTCTTGACGCAGGTAACATCTGGTATAACTCCCGCACGGTCTTCTTCGGCAACCGTCCTACACGCTTTGAGTGGCAAAATACGCAATACGGCTACGGTGCAGGCTTGGTGTTGATTGGAGGATATCGACTGGCAGCTCGAGTAGACTTTGCGTGGAATCAACGTGGGACATTAGACATCATTTTTGAAAACATTGTCTCATTCTGAGCGGTGAAGGTTTCCATTATCATTCCGACGCTCAACGAAGAACAATACATTTCAAACGCGCTCCAGAGCATTGCCATGCAGGCACTTCCAGCAGGTGTAACCACCGAAGTGCTCATCGTAGATGGAGGTAGCACCGACCAGACCACACAGAAAGTGGAGAAGTTCTTCGAAACAATTGATTCCTTGCCTGTGCGGGTGTTTGCAAGCATAAGGGGACGCGCCGTGCAAATGAACTGCGGTGCTGCATTTGCGAGAGGTGATGTGCTGCTATTTCTCCACGCCGATAGCACGCTCTCGCCAAATGCGATTTCAGAATTAGTCGCCACGCTTGAAAACCCAGCCGTGCAATATGGCTACTTCCCAATGAACTTCAGTAGCAATCACCCGCTGGCGCAGCTATACGCTGCAGCCACGCGCATCAATTCAATCCTGACGCACTACGGCGATTCAGGCATCTTTGCGCGCAAAGAGTTTTTCGAAAAAGTAGGACAATTCCCAGAGCAAGAGTTGATGGAAGATGTGGAATTTCTCTTTCGTGCGCGAGCCATCTCTGAACCAACTTTGATTCGAAATGCCTTTGTAACCACCTCGGCGCGTCGTTTCGAGAAAAATGGATTTCTGCGACAGCAGTTGCTCAACATCTATCTGGTCGTGCAGTATATCTTCGGCGCTGATGTGGCCACACTGAAAGCGCAATACGAGACAGGAAAATGGTTATTGAGATAAAATTCCTTGCTCAGGCGATGCGTTCTGGGTTACTGCCGCAGCTTGGGCATTGTGGTAATGGTTAGAGCAGTTTCGCCAAGTTTTAAATCTTTGGCAGATGCACTTTTCTTTAAGCCGCGCGTTTTAGTAAGTGACTGTGCCAGCGGCTCTGCAATCACCTCATATTCCTCGCCGGAAATCTTTTCTACCTTCACACTTGGCTTGGGTGGTTCGCTGCTGAACGCCGTAACAATAAGCCGCTCTACGCCAAAGGGAGGTGAGCAGACAAGCTCTGAGGGATACTTTACTACTTGATTGACACGGTCAATGCCGATGTAGAACTTTTCCTCCAGCAAAACTTGCTGCCCAGTTGAGAGCAAATAAGTGAGACGCAAAAATGCAGGCTGATTGACGCGAAAGTAAAGCTCAACTTTTTCGCCCTCTTGGAAAGCCACGTGCTCTAAGTTTCTACCCTTATTTGTCCACACCTCGACGCTAATGCCGCCTTCTACTAGAGCCCCCTCTGCAATCACTTTTTGGTCTTTGAGCGCCTGTTCAAAATTTCTTGGCTTGATTTCTATATCCTTTGGCACAATAGTCTTCGGAAAAGTGAGCGAGACGCTACCGATTTTTTCGCCGTTTGTCTTCTGTGCCAGAAGCACCAGTTCAATTGCGTTGCCGCGCTCCCAATAACTACCACGCACAACTTGCGACTCGGGGCTGCGTTTGGGTGCGCTGCTTAATTGAGCATCTAACTTGCGCGCAAAAAATGCACCGAAAACACTGGAAAAGTCAGAGTCTTGGTAAGTCAGGTCTAACACTTGAATGGTGCCAATCGCCATACCTTGAAGTTGCAACTGCTGCACCGCATTTGCAGCGGCGTCATCGAGCGAGGCAATCGGTTTCTGGAGCAGCGTATTGACTTTTGTGCGGGTTTCTTGCTCACGATAAGCCAAGAATTCCATAGCGCTGGAACGCACTGGCACACCGATTTCATCGGACGAGAGGGATTTACCCGTTAGGGCACGCACAAGCGCAACCCATTCCAAGAGTTCCGAGAAACGCAGCAAGGTAGCAAGATACTTCTCTACGGCAGCAGTGGGGTTAGATGTGTCTTCCGCTTGGGAAAGTGTGGCTTGAAGCCGCACTAGACCAGCTTTGATGCGCTGAGTGTATGCGTCGCCTAACTCAGCACGCTTGATAAATGCCAGCGCATAGAAGTTCTTGTCGTCCTTTGCTGTAAGATATTCAATCCCTTCAAGCTGCAGGGCACTAACCGACTGCACCACCGAAGTCAGGCTTGAGGAAAACTTGCCGTCAATCTCTTGCGAGATGGAGACCATATCGCTGGAAACCGTCACTTGGATTTTCTTGATAAGGTCTGATGCAGCTTGCGCTTTGGCATTCTCTAAGGCAACAGACTCAGCGCCCGCCAGCATAGCCATTCCGAACCCTGTTAGATGGGTGCTGCGTGAGAAAGGAATGTTTGAGCCGTAACTTTGGGCCCATTCAGGCAGTTGTGCAAAGCTGGAGAGCGGAAAAGCAAGCAAAAGAAGCAGTGCAAGTCGACGCATAGCAGGCATAGTTTGAAGTTTAAGAGTAGCAAGGTGAAGAGCCGTTGGCAAAGCGAGCAGCGTGCTGAGTCAGTCAATGCCGCTTGCGTCACCCACAATTTCTGCACCACAATGCTGCAGAGAATATCGCAAAGTTTGAGCTTTTGCAAAAAAAGAAAGCGCTGCTTTGTGCAGCGCAAGCAATTGAGACATCAGGCGCTGGCCTTAGCCTAAACCGACTGATAGTCCTTCACTGACTGGAGCAGAGCTAATGCTGCTGCCGTCTTTAGTGCTTGACTTACTTTGAATATGCCGCACAGGCAATCGCCGACTGACAGGGCTTTGTGGCACAAACCACTGCTCAATGCGGTATGCTTCGAGCAGCAGCTGCTTGTCAATGCCAACGGTCTCACGCACTTTACCGAGCGGCCAGTCGAGCATTGGGCGGAAATCAACCTTGTAGATTTCCTTGCATGGCGATTTGATACCGCACTCGACACCCAAGTCAAAGATTTTAAGGTCGTTGTCGTCGAAGCGATACTCCTTAGGGTAGAGCTTCTGTGTGGCGAACTTAAAGAAGTTACGTTGCCAGCGCGGCAAGCGCTTGCTAGTGCCCATTGTGAAGCCAATAACGAAGGCTTCATCCTGTGCAAGCAAGCCCCTACCTAAGAGCACATGCACGCAATCGTGTCCGAAAAGGTCAATAGCTCCTGTCAAAGCAAAGGGGCTTTTAGGATTCTCCAAAGCTCTAACCAGCCAGCTAATCTCGCTCTGTGAGTATCCGGGCAGGGACTCATAGACTTCACGCAGCGTGAGATCGTCGTTGTTCAGACCGGGATTCCACTCCATCCAATGCATATAACCCTCCGTCTTAATAATTAAGGCATTTTTGGCACTTCAGTGCTAAATGCAGTAGCAAATTTAGACAAAAGTAACCCAAAAATCCAAGCCGAATGATCCCGAAAGATAGCGAGACTGAGTATGTGAGTGTGGAAAAAATGCGTTTTTTCGCATAAAAACGCAATTTTTTGCATAATTATGCAACCGAGACTGTGTCAGAAATTTGCTGGGAGAAATATATGTAGATAGCTATTTAGTAATAGAATGAATGCCTTAATTTTTAAGGTATTTGTAAGCCTCGAGGCCTCTTTTTATGCAGCGAGAGGCAAATAATGAGATAGTGTGTAGAGGGATTGGGTTAGGCTTTGCGGAGTTAAGTGCAGAGGGGGCACAAGTGGGTGCAAGCAGCATATGGGTGCTCTAATTTGGAGTACTAATGCATAAGGGGGGACTAGTGGCTCTTGCTCAATGCGGATTAGTTCTTGCGCAGGTCATCCAGTCGGGCGGCAACTAACTTCGAGACCCCCTCTTCTTCCATCGTAACGCCGTAGAGCGTATTAGCCGCTTCCATCGTACGCTTGTTGTGCGTTACAATGATAAACTGCGTGTCTTTGGAAAACTTCTTGATAAGCCGAACAAAGCGGTCAATGTTGGCGTCATCAAGCGGGGCGTCAACTTCGTCAAGGATGCAGAAAGGACTAGGCTTGACAAGGTAAATAGCAAACAGTAGCGCTGTGGCGGTCAATGTTTTTTCGCCGCCTGAGAGCAGCGTGATAGCTTGTGGACGTTTGCCTTTGGGCTTAGCGATGATTTCAATGTCGCTTTCAAGAGGGTCTTGCGGGTCTTTGAGTAAAAGATCAGCCTCGTCACCTTCGCTAAAAAGCTCACGGAAAATGGTAATAAAGTTTTGCCGAATGGCTTGAAAAGTTTTGTTAAACAGCTCAATCGCTGTTTTGTTGATTTCTTCAATTGTATCGCGGAGCTGTTTTTCAGCGTTCAGAAGGTCATCGCGCTGTGAAGTAAGGAACTCTAAGCGCGCCTTTTCTTCTTGAAATTCCTGCAGCGCTAGCTCATTAATCGGGCCAAGTGACTTGAGCTTTTGCCTAAGCTGCTGCACGCGCTCTTGAGCAGCGGAGATTTGAAAGTCGTCGTGTTCAGGGAATTCTTTTTGCTCAAGTTCAAGGTCATATTCGGTTTTGATAACAGTGCGGATGTGTTCAGCTTTGACCGTGTTGTGCGAAATCTGCTGCTGAAATTCCAGAATGAGGTGCGAGACCACTTCACGCTGGCGAGAGAGGTCGCGCAACTTGGCTTCGTGGGCACTGATTTCGCCTTTGAGCGAAGAAAGCGTGCCTTCAAGCTCAGCAAGTCGGGTTTGCACCGTATCGCGCTGGGCATAGAGCACGCGCAAGTTGGCGTTCATCGTTTCAAGCTCGGCACGCAGGCGGAAAATTTCATCACGGTTTTGCTCAATTTGCAAGGTGAGTCTTTCCTTTTGCCGCTCCTTAGCAAGCTGTTCTTGCTCAAGATTCTGCAGGGCGGAGCGAGTTTTCTCGAGGCTAAATTCAGCTTCTTTGAGCCGAAGGCTTTGCTGCTGGAGGGCTGCGTTTTCAGCTTGCACAGCTTGCTCACGCTCCCCAATGAGGCGCTGCTGGACTTCGAGCGCTGCACTAAGTTCAGAAAGCTGCAGATTCAGTTCAGCTTGTTCGGGCTGGCGCATAGCCAGCGTTTGCTCAAACTTGATTTTCTCGCTGGCAAGTGTAGCAAGGCGGGCAGCCAGCTCAGCACTTTCAGTTTCAAATGAGCTGCGTTCAAACTCTGCCTGCGAGAGGCGCTTTTCCAGCTCGGTAATGGAAAGCTCAGTGCGGCGAATCTCTTGTTCCATTTCGGCAAGACGGATGTCGCCGATGGTGCGCTGCAGCGTCGCAATGTATTGCTCCAAGTGCTCAATGTGAGCATTCAGTTCATGTTGCTCGCTAAGCAAGCGCTCCATTTCTTCGCGCTTGCCGATGCGCAAGCCTTCGGATTCCTTAATGCTACCGCCACGAACAAATCCACGCAGGCTATACCTTTCGCCCGAGCGCGTAACGGCTTCAAGGTGAGGAGCCGTTTGCAAAAGTGCATGAGCGTGGGCAAAGTCATCAGCGATAATGATATGCCCAATCAGTGCAGCAAGAAGCGGACGGATTTCAGGGGCGCAGCGCACCACATCCAACAGGCGTAAGGCAGAGGGCGGCAGAGCTGGCTCGGGTAAAGTGAGCGCAGCAAAGTGTTCCAGCACAGCAAATGTCAGCTTGCCTTTGGCAGAGGCACGCAGCATCTCAATCGCTTGCAGGGCGGAGTCGGCAGTAGGAGAGACGTAGAAACTTTGTGCTTCGCCTAAGGCAGCCGCTAAGGCAAGTTTGTATTCTTCATCGGTGGAGACAAGGTCGGCAAGACTGCCCAAACCGAAGCGTTTTTGTGCATCAATATCCAGAAATTTCACGCCCTCAGGTAACCCCTCGTAGCTCTCCAAAAGCGATTGCAGCACGGCGATTCGTCCAGCTGTACGGTCGCGCTCGGCGCGAGCTTGTAGCAATTGCTCTTTGTGGCTATCCAGCTCGGCTTGCAGATGGGTGCGGCGCTGTTTGGCTTCCGAAAAGGCAACCGTAGCAGCCAACAAGGCATCTTGCGCTTGTGCAAGAGCGGCTCGGGTGCTTTGTAGGTAGGTTTCGCGTTCCTGAATTTTTTGTGCTAAGTCCTTTTGGCGCGCTTCGTATTGCTGGCGCTGTGAGTCAAGGTTTTCAATGCGGCTTTGAATTGACTGAATCTCGAGGGCAAGGGTGCTAGATTTTTTGCTCAGTTCTGCGGCGCTGGAGCGCGTCTGTTCCAGCAAAAGCCGTTGCTCGCGCAGTTGCTGTTCTGATGCAGCAAATGCACGGCGCTGCGCTGAGAAAGTCTCCTGAGCCTGTTGCAGCTCCAATTCTTTTAAGCGCAATTCTTCTTGCAGTGCAAGTTGTCGGGCTAATAGCTCGCCAAGCTGAGTTTGCAGAGAAGCTAACTCGGCTTCAGCACGCTGAATCGTTTCGGCAAGAGATTTTGTGCGCTCTTCGTTGGCAAAAATCTGCTTTTCTGTAGCGGTAATCCGTTCCGTTTGCTGGCTCAGCTCCTTTTGCACTGCAGCTAATGCTTTTTCAACTTCAAGCAGCGAAACGGCTTTCTGCTGAAGCTCGGCATCTAAAGTGTCGATTTGCGTCGTAAGTGAGAGTTTTTCTTTCTCGTGTTCGCTAAGTCGCTGCGACAGCGGCACTATAAGGCGATAGAGGCTTGCAAGCTCGCGTTCAGCGATAGCAACTTCTAACTCACGCAGCTCGGTTTTCAGTTGCCGAAATTGCTCGGCTTTTTTGGCTTGGCGTTCCAGCGAAGAGACTTTCTTTTCAACTTCCAGCACAATGTCCTGCACGCGAGAGAGGTCTTGTGAGGTGGTTTCCAGTTTCTTGAAAGTTTGCTTACGACGCTGTTTGTATTTCGTAATGCCCGCTGCTTCCTCAAAGAGCCGGCGCCGTTCTTCGGCGTTCTCGGAGAGGATTTGCTCAATCATTTTTAGCTCAATGACGGAGTAGGCATCGCTGCCCATGCCAGTATCGGCAAATAAGTCAGTGATGTCTTTGAGGCGGCAGGGCACTTTATTGAGAAGGTATTCACTTTCCCCGTTACGGTAGAGTCGACGCGTGATGGTAACCTCGCTGTATTCGGTGGGCAAAATGTTGCGCGTGTTTTCAATCGTGATGGAGACTTCCGACATACCCAACGGCTTGCGTGTCTTAGTGCCGTTGAAGATGACATTTTCCATCTTGTCGGAGCGTAGCACGCTGGTCTTTTGCTCACCAAGCACCCAGCGAATCGCATCGACAAGGTTAGTTTTGCCGCAGCCGTTGGGACCGACAATAGCAGTCAGCCCACTGTCGAACTTAATTTGAACGCGCTGTGCAAAACTTTTGAAGCCAAAAAGCTCTAAGCGGGAAAGATACATTTCAGCGTGTTTGGAAAGTTTAATATGGTTGAATAGGTAAGTTTTTCAGCCCGTACTGATACTGTAAATACGCAAAAGTGTGATTGGAACTCTCTGTCCAATACACCAATGCCCCGAGGCTCAGCACGATAAACAAAATTCCAACCAGAGATACGCCGAAGCGATTTAGCTCGGCGACCACCGACACACCACGAAGAAGTCGCCCAACAGAAATCAAGAAAAGAAACAGCGAAAGCAAGAGCATGACATAGTTAAACTCTCGATTCTCCAAGCGTTCAATGAACGCAGCGGCAAAAATCAGCACAACCCACTGCGCCCACGACCAGATGCAGACATTAAGAAGTTGCAAATAAGTGGGGCAGTGTCGGTGCCGAAGTGTGATAAAGAGTCGCACAAGAAGCGGCAAAAGCAAGATGAGCACAAAGAAAGCGACACTGAATGCAAGCAGAGCAAGATGTGGGTTAATGATGAGCACATTGAGCCACTCTTTGAAACGAGAAGCGCCAAAAAAATGCGAAAGCCAAAAGTCCAATCCCTCGCTGTATCGCAAGCTGTAAAGAAAAGCGGCTAAAAGTGAGGCCCATATCAGTGAAAGAAGGGTGAGCATGAGCAACGGGTCGAAGGCAGCATAAAGCCGCTGGTCACGGATGTCCATAAAGAGATTGACAGGGCGAACCAGCGCACGCTGCAAGGTCTCTTGAAACCGCTTGTTGCCATTGAGCACATAGACGAAAAACGCAGTCAAAAATACGCTCACCAAAATTAAGACAGGCGAGAAATCCGTCTGGGGATTGCCAACAGGAGGGTTGAATGCGCGCTCGCCTAAGTAAAGCGTTGTGAGCATCTGAAAGCTGGATTTTTTTTCGCGCTGAAGGGTGCAAAGCCCAAATGTGGCTAAGTCTTTGTCGCGCTCGCTGGCTTGCAAAATGGGCGCAATTGCAAGGTGATAATCATAGAGCGTATGAACGAATCCGCCGCACACAGCGCTACGGCGTGTGTGTTCATCTTCTAACCAACGAAATCGGTCCAAAAGAAACTTAGCTTGATGTTCTAAGGAGCGCGGGTCGCTGTAGCCGTTGTGGTTATCAGGCTGTGCTAAAACGCCATAGCTGAGCAGCAAGACCGGTTTTTCGGCACTTGCAAGACTTTTTGCTGTCTCACCCAGTTGCTTGAAGTGCTCGAAGGAAGTGCCATAGTCAGTAAAGGCGATAAAGTCAATGTGTTGCCAAACCGTGTGGCTGAGCAGCGTCTTGGGTGCAAAATACACAAGGCTACCTGTAGCGGCTTTCACCAAATTGGTGAGCGTTTGAACATATTGCTCGGTGCGAGCGTCACGAAGGTCTAATCCCTCGCCCAAGCCGTAGCCAATCACCGATGGGTGAAATTGTGTGAGCGACAAGGTTTCTTGCAAAGCCAGTTCTGCTTGCTGAAAAAAGGACGACTGCGTAAGGAGCGGAGTGGGCAGGTTGCGCACAGGCAGCTCAAGAAAAACTAACAGACCAAGACTGTCGCAAAGCTCAAAAGTAAGGGGGTGAGGAATATCGGTAAAGCGAATTGCATTTGCCCCTGTGCTGCGAGCCAATAGTAAATCACGCAAAATATCTTGCTCAGACATCACAGAGGCAGCTTGTGGGAGTTCTTCGGCAAGATGAATGCCTTTCAGAAAAATCGGTTTGTGATTGAGCGTCAGAGCGCCAGCGCGATTTTGCACAGTCCGAAAGCCAAGTCGATACTCGAGGTCATCGAGCGTGTCGCCAGCGGCTGTGCGCAGCACCAGTTTCAGGCGATATCGCACGGGCGCATTGGGCTGCCAGAGTGCCGCACCTAGCACTTGCAAAGTGGTTTCATATCGATGAACACGGTTGCTTTCAGCTTCAAACTGCCCAAGTTCAGTAGAAGGGGTAACAGGTAATGTATCCAGAAACAGTTGTGCCGTTGCCCTAAGAGTCGTTCTGCCAAGCGAATCGGGAGTCAGCTGAAACCCACGCAAATTGAACTGCTTAATGCTGACGGCAAGCGACACATGGACAACCACCTGTGTGTCGACTGGCTCTGTGCGGCGCAGCGTAAGGTTCGGTGAAAGAAGCGTATCGCGCACAGCATAGCGCACGGCCACTTCGCTAAATCGAATCGGTGCAGAGCGCACCAAATAAAGATTGCGAAAAAGCCCTGCATAAACCTTTTTGTCAAAGGCTTGTGAGCGGAGCGGAAAGCTAGTGCGCATATTCAGACGACTGTCGCAAACAATAGAGAGTTTGTTCTCGCCATCAGGGCGTAACATTTCGGCAGGAATATCCATCTTGAACGGGGAGTGCCCGACATGCGTGCCAACAAACTGGTCGTTAAAGAAAATCTCGCACCGATTGCCCATTCCTTCACTCACCAGCGTCAGCAAACTTGACCCGAAATGCTTAGGAAGCAAAAAGGTCTTCTCGTAGGTTACCTTGCCTGCAAACTCGAATGCCGAGGGCACACCAACTTCACTGGTCGTGCCATCTGGCAGTCTCACCGTCCATTTGCCTGCTAAGGGAAGAATTTCACGCGTCTTGGACGCTGGATATGCGCAGCGTGCCGTAGGAAGAGTCGCTGCATTCTCAAAAAAAGTATAGACTTGTGCGAAAAGAAGACATGGAAAAAGAACGCTAAGAGACAAAAAGAGTTGAAGCGCTCTCACGACAAAATGAGTTTTTTGGATTCAAGTGAAAAGCCATTGCAGCATTGTCAGAACCCGAAGCCATATCGGAGCAAGCGTGTTGAACCACCTGCACCATCGGAGCTGCGCTGAGCGTGCAAATATAGGGCGTCTTAGGCATTCCAGAATTCTCTGTCAAGGCTGCGATACTGAATAGCTTGAATGAGGTGTTTCATTTCAATGCGCTCTGAATTATGAAGGTCGGCAATCGTGCGGCTCACTTTTAGAATGCGGTCAAGTGCGCGGGCAGAAAGGCTAAGGCGCTTCATACTTTCCAGTAAGCGCGCTTCACTGGCTGCGTCTAAGCGGCAAAATTCTTTGATAAGCTTTGTGTGCATCTGTGCATTGCAAAAAATCGATTGCGCGCGGTATGGCTTAAAGCGGTGCTGCTGAATCTCACGGGCGCGCATCACACGCTCACGAATCACCTCAGAGCGCTCTGCAGGGCGCTTAGAGAGCAACTCTGAATGCTCTACTTTCGGCACATCAATGTGAATATCAATGCGGTCTAAGAGCGGACCAGAGATGCGCGAAAGGTAACGCTGAATTTGCTGTGGCGTGGCGGTTAGATTGCCGTGTTCATCTCGCAGGGCGCCAGCAGGACTGGGGTTCATTGCAGCAACCAGCATAAAGCTAGCAGGGTATCTGACTGAAATCGCGGCGCGTGAGACGGTTACCTCACGGTCTTCAAGCGGCTGGCGCAAAACTTCCAGCGTTGTGCGTGCAAATTCAGGTAACTCGTCCAGAAAGAGCACCCCGTTATGCGCTAAACTGACTTCACCGGGCTTTGCCGCCGTGCCACCACCGATAAGCGCTACGCTGCTGGTCGTGTGGTGCGGGCTACGAAACGGGCGCGTTGTGATAAGTCCAACGCCAGCAGGCAATAGCCCCGCAACAGAATAAATCTTCGTGGTCTCCAGAGCTTCTTCAAAAAGCATTGGCGGCAAAATGCTGGGTAGGGCTTTGGCAAGCATCGTTTTACCGCTACCGGGCGGACCCATCATGAGAATGTTATGACCACCAGCCGCAGCAATTTCCATTGCAAGTTTGGCGTCTTGCTGTCCCTTGATATCAGCAAAGTCAACGGAATACGCAGGGGGCGTGGCAAACACATCTTGAAGCGAAACACGTGCAGGTTGAGCACTCTCAGGCTCATTCAGGATTTTGACTGCGTCCGCAAGCGAGTGAATACCGAAGACTTTTGTGCAGGATTCACCTGTAGCAATGGCTGCCTCAGACACGTTCTCGCGAGGTAGGAGCATCATGGAAAACTTTTCTTGCGCAGCCATCACCGCAATCGGTAGTGCGCCCGTAATGCGTCGCAGCATACCATCTAAGGCAAGCTCGCCCAGAATGAGCACGCCTTTTAGGCGCTCTGGTGCGACTACACCCATACAGGCCAAAATGCCAATCGCAATCGGAAGATCGAAGGCAGTGCCCTCCTTGCGCACATCTGCTGGGGCAAGATTGACCGTGATTTTCTTCGGCGGCACGGCATACCCAGAGTTTTTGAGCGCCGTGAGCACGCGCTCACGGCTTTCCTTGATTGCGCTGTCAGGCAATCCAACGACGCTGAACGCAGGTAAGCCGTTATCCAAATTCGTCTCGACCTCAATGCGTAAGGCGTCCACACCGATAACGGCGGCTGAACAAAGCTGTGAGAGCATACCCTTTGGTGGCAAACGTTGGTCTAAACAAATCAAAGATACGCACAGGCTGGAAACTTTTGCTGGGTCAGTGTCAATCGCAATGAGCACCACCTGACCCTCTTAGCTTGAAAGGAAGCAGCTCGGCGGTCAAGTTTGAATCACGCCGACCTTGAATTCTGGTATGTATGGATTTTCATTGACAAGCTCGAGACAATATGCCACTACTGAGCGCGTCTCTCTGGGGTCAATGATGCCGTCAACCCAAAGTCGAGCAGCGGCGTAGAGCGGATTCATCTGCGCTTCGTAGCGGTCGGAGATTTCTTTGAGGAAAGCCGCTTTTTCTTCTGGGCTAATTGTGCGACCTTCTTTTTCCAGCTGACTAAGTTTGATGGAAAGCAAGGTCTCAGAGGCTTGTTTGCCGCCCATCACCGCAATCTGTGCAGTGTGCCATGCAAAAATAAAGCGTGGGTCGTAGGATTTGCCGCACATTGCATAGTTGCCAGCGCCGAAACTGTTGCCCATAATGATGGTGATTTTGGGCACCACAGAGTTGGAAACCGCATTGACCATTTTCGCACCGTCTTTGATAATACCTCCGTGCTCAGCGCGGCTGCCCACCATAAAGCCCGTTACATCTTGCAAGAAAAGCAGCGGAATTTTGCGCTGGTTGCAGTTCATAATGAAGCGTGCGGCTTTGTCGGCGCTATCCGAGTAAATCACACCGCCAACTTGGATTTCGCCTTTGGCATTTTTTACAAGCAAGCGCTGGTTGGCAACAATGCCCACTGCCCAGCCATCAATGCGAGCGTAGCCGCAGATAATGGTTTTGCCGTAGTTTTCTTTGTATGGCACAAAAGAGTCCGCATCGACAATGCGCTCAATGATGGGCATAACATCGTAAGGTTTAGCGCGGTCTTCAGGAATCAAGCCCAAAATTTCCGAAGAGGGGTATTTGGGGGGTCTAGGTTCAATGCGGTTAAAGCCGGCTTTAGGGCGCTCCCCAAATTGCGAAACCAGCTCACGAATTCGAGCAAGGCAGGCTTCATCGTTAGGCATTTTGTGGTCAATGTTGCCTGAAATGAAAGTCTGTGTGGTAGCGCCGCCTAAGGTTTCATTATCAATAACTTCACCAATAGCAGCTTTGACAAGGTGCGAGCCAGCCAGAAAGACGCTGCCCGTGCCTTCTACAATAAGCGATTCATCGCACATCAAGGGCAAATAAGCACCTCCCGCAACGCAAGGTCCCATCACTGCAGCAATTTGCGGAATACCCATTGCGCTCATGATTGCATTGTTACGGAACTGCCGACCGAAATGCTCTTTGTCAGGAAAAACTTCATCTTGCATTGGCAGATAAACGCCAGCAGAATCAACAAGGTAGATGACAGGCAAGTGATTTTCCATTGCAATCTCTTGGGCGCGAAGGTTTTTCTTAGCAGTCATTGGGAACCAAGCGCCAGCTTTGACAGTGGCATCGTTAGCCACAATGACGCAATTGCGCCCGTGAATTTTGCCAATACCAACCACTACGCCCGCAGATGGACAGCCGCCTTCCGCTTCATACATCTCATATGCGGCAAAGAGTCCGATTTCTAAGAATGGTGAGCCTTTATCCAGAAGGAGCGCAATGCGCTCGCGTGCAGGGAGCTTGCCTTTGGCACGATGCTTTTCCATTGCAGACTTACCGCCACCCTGCTTGATTTTCTCGGCAATGGCGCTGATACGCTGCCACTTGGTTTTGAGAAGGTCTTCGCGCACATAGAATTCAGGGGGGTGCTCTAAAGTAAATTGTGACTGAGTCATAGCTGAAATGCTGGTTTGAAGTGCGCAAAGATACGTGGAGAGGGAAGTTGCGCCAAATACTACAACGCAGCCAGAAGACGGCACAAGAACACGCTTTATCCTGTATTGCGAATGCCAGCGGCAATAGAGTTGACCGAGTTGCGCAAAACGGAGAGCAATTTTTTGCGCTCTTCTTCGCTGGCTTCAGAGCGACGATATTTTTTGAGGGCAATGACTTGTATGTAGCTCAGTGGGTCAATGTAAGGCTCTCGGGCACGAATAGAGCGACGCAAAGCGGGGTTATTTTCCAAAAGCTCCTTTTGGCGTGTAATGGTGCAAATAAGGTCAATTGTGTGGTAAAAACGGGTGCGAATCGCCTCAAAGATGGTCATACCCATGGCAGTGTCACTGACCAGTTTGGCATACTCTTCGGCGACGCGAATGTCGCACTTTGAAAGCGACATTTGCATACTGTCAAGAAGTGTGCGGAAGAATCGCCAGCCATCATACATCTCTTGGAAAAGCGCAATAGAGGTGCCTTGTGCAAGCACGGCATCTACGCCGTCGCTAAAGCCAAACCAACTGGGCAGGGTAGCTCGACTTTGCGTCCACGCAAAAACCCAAGGAATTGCGCGCAAGTCTTCGATGCGTCCTGCGCCGCGCCGTTTGGCAGGGCGAGAGCCAATTTTCATTTCAGCAATAATGTCAATTGGCGTGGCTTCATAAAAGTATTCCACAAAGCGAGGATTGTCATAGATGAAGGCACGATAAGCTTTGAACGAGGCTTCGGCTGCCTGAGCCATGGCTTGTAGCCACTCAGGTTTGGGGTCAGGTTCATTCTGCATATTGAGCGACGCAAGCATAACCGCAGTGGTCGTTAGTTCCAAGTTACGCGTGGCGATGTGTGGGGTAGCGTATTTGGACGAGATGATTTCACCTTGCTCCGTAAGTTTAATGCGTCCATCGACAGTGCCCTTGGGCTGCGCCAAGATAGCTTGATGAACTGGTGCGCCGCCGCCTCTGCCAACTGTGCCGCCTCGTCCGTGAAAGAGCTTGAGCTTGACGCCGTAACGCTCTGCGCAGGCTTTCAAGCGCAGTTGCGCATTGTAAAGCTCCCAACTCGATGCCAAAAGCCCGCCATCTTTGCTCGAGTCGGAGTAGCCAATCATCACTTCTTGCAGCATACCACGGGCACGCAGTTGCTTTTGATAGACAGGCATTTCAAACAGCTCCCGCATAAATTCATCCGCATGCCGAAGGTCATCAATTGTCTCAAAGAGCGGGACAATGTTGAGGTCGCTTTGGAACTCATCGTTGTCCGTCAGACGAATCAGCGCCGCTTCTTTGGCAAAGAGCATGACTTCCAGAATGTGGCTCACCTTTGCGGTCATACTGACGATGTAGGTCTGGATAGCGCGTCGGCTGATAGATTCCAGCGAGCGGCGAATTTGTCGGAAGGTGCGCACGACCTCGTCAGTTTCTTCGGAAAAGCCCAGCTTGTAGGGCAGAATTGGACGACGGCTTTGAATTTCCTGAGCAAGCCACGCTCGTTTTTCAGACTCATCCATTTCAGTATATCGCTTGGGCAGAAGCCGCAGTTGGGCTACAATTTCATCGAGCGCTTGCGTGTGTTTGCTGCTATGCTGGCGAATGTCGAGCGTAAAGAACGAAAAGCCGAAAACTTCGGCGCGGCGAATCAGTTTGCGCACTTGCGTAAGGGCAAGTCGCTCACCTTTGTTCTGGTGTAGGCTGCGTTCAATGATGCGTAAATCCTCAAGGAAAGTCTCTTCGTCAGGGTAAGCGCCGGGCAAAGCTCGCTCTGAATCCAGCGATGCCAACGTTTGCGAAAGGCGATAGGAAATATAACGCAGTTTGATGCGATAAGGCTCATTAAAATTGCGCCCAGCCCAGCCAGCTTCAATAGCTGCGCGTCCATAGGCTTGCTCATCGCGCGCAATAGACTCGCGCAACTCACCTGAAATTTTCACGCGATTGAGCGAGCAACTAAGTTCCACTACAGCAGCTTCCACCGCGTCAATGTATCTTTTGAGCACCTCGCGTTTGAGAAAGCGCAGCGTCTCACGCGTAACCTCATGCGTTACGAAAGGATGACCGTCACGGTCGCCGCCCGTCCATGAGTGAATGCGTAGGAAGGGTGGAATTTCAAAATGAAAGTCAGGATAAAACTCCGCCAGTGCATGCTCTAAATCGGCATAGAGCTTTGGCAAGACGTCCCAGAAGATGTTTTCCAAGTAGTAGAGTTGGTTGCGAACTTCCTCGAAAACGGTAAGGCTGCCTTCGCGGACATCATCGGTCTGCCAGAGTGCAGTAATGATAGCAGTGAGTTCTTCGGTAAGGTCTCGGCGTTCATTAGGAGTAAGATTCGGCTGGTTGAGGCGCTCAAGCAAATACGCAATGTTACGTCGCTTAAAGAGCACGCTTTGTCGCACCGCTTCAGTCGGATGCGCAGTGAGCGTTGGCTCAATTGAAAGCCGATTAAACAGAGCCTGCAGCTCTTCGGCAGTTTTGCCTTCCTGTTTGAAGCGAGCAATCACATCGTAAAGTGAGCCTTCTAAGACAGGAGGGCGACCGCTTTCGGCTAACTCTCGCAAAGTTTCTCGGTCACGCCGAACTTGATGAACTTGTTCGGCCACATTCGTCAGATGAAAAAATGCGCCAAATGCACGTACCAAATTCCCAGCTTCCTCGATAGAGAGCGACTCAAGCAAATTCATCAATTCGGCACGCAGTGAATCCTTTTTGCCCATACGAATCTCTTTGCAGAGCAAGCGCACCTTTTCTTCCAGCTCCAAAAACTCAGCACTCTCTTGCTCAACCAGCACTTGCCCAAGCAAATTGCCAAGCATTTTGACATCACGCTGCAGCAGTGCATCGACGCTGGAGAGCTGAGCGTCAGCGGCAAACTCAACCTTCACTTCGGGACTGTGTATCATAACTGCAACACAATAGGTTCAAGGTTACAACAACCGCCAGAGAGAAGCCTTACTTCGGCGCAGGACTTGTGCTCGGTGAAATGCGGAATGCACTGAAAAAAGCTTCAAAGATGCTGCCTTTTCGCTTTACAGCCGACTCTTCCTCACTCTGGGTCTCAAATCCAATCGTCGTAAAGTAAATTGCCTTGTCATAGAAATAATTGAGACGCTGCGAAAACTCCAGCGCACGCTGCAACTCTAAGCTGTCCTCGAAGACGCCTTGACTGCTGACATAATTCCAAAGCTCGACGCGCGATAAAATAAGCGAATAGACAACCTCACTGAGCTTGAAACCTTGCTTGGCACGCTCTCGCCCAAGCATAACGAAATACTCGGCAATGTCTTCTAAGGTTGACTCTTCCTTCTTAATCCAGTATCCCAAACGGCTATAAATCTGATAGACCGAATCATGCAGCGCCTCGTCCGAAAAGTTGCGATAACTTTTCGTGCAAGCGTTTGTTTTGACCTCTTGAATCCAAGACTTGGTGAGGGCTTCTGCGTGATTTTCAATCAGGTAAATGAAGCGATTGTACAGCATACTGCAAATGAATTTGAGTGTTCAGTGTGTGAATGTAACGGATTTTGCCCTTCATTCAAAGGCGAACAAGTGTGGCAAAGAAGCCTTTCTGGCAAAAAGAAAGAGAAGTCTGCCTTATAGAATAAAGATTTCTCTGAGGAAGTCGCTATATTCCCTTGAGTGCTGACAGAATCAAATATGTTGCGTTATGGAATTTCCGCGTTGTGATTTGTATCCTGCCGAAGCCGGCTTTTACTGCCAGTGTGTCGGTTGCCCTGTAATTTCAAACCTCCAGCCGGGTTGTGTGCTCAGGGAAAAAGAAACAGGTATCTACGAATTCATCGGCCCAACACCGAATGGTGGCATAAGGGCTATACTGGTTTTCACCAACGATGAAGGTGAGATTGTCCCTAAGCCTGATGCGAAACATGTCGAAATCCGGGAGCTAAATGAGAAGGGTGAGACAGTGCAAGTAACTTTCGGTGTGGCTGACCCACAAGGCTTCTACTTGGATAGATGATTCTACCAGAGAAAGCTGTATGTGGAAAAAAGGAGAATCGCTCAATGAATAGCGTAGCGCAAAACGGCACAAGCACGGTTGACCTCACAATCGTAGGCGGCGGTCCAACTGGCATTTTTGCCGCATTCCAGTGTGGAATGAACGAACTAAGTTGCCGAATCATTGACAGTATGCCGGAGTTAGGCGGTCAGCTCACCGCACTGTATCCCGAGAAATACATCTACGATGTAGCAGGCTTCCCACAAATTATTGCGGCGGATTTGGTGGGGCAGCTCTGGGAACAGGCTTCGCAGTTTTCGCCCGAAGTAGTGTTGAATGAACAAGTGCTGAGTGTTCAGAAGCAAGAAGATGGGTCGTTTCAGGTGCGGACCAGTGCAGGGCACACATACTTCAGTCGTGCCGTGCTCATCGCCGCAGGATTGGGAGCATTTTCGCCTAGAAAGTTGGAGCAACTTGGCGATGTATCGCACTTAGAAGGACAGTGCATTTTCTACGCGGTTAAACGGATTGAGGATTTCAGAGGTAAGCGTGTGGTGATTGTGGGTGGCGGTGATTCCGCACTGGACTGGACAATGGGGCTGTTAGATGTGGCAAAGTCGGTAACACTGGTGCATCGAATGAACACATTTCAGGGACATAGCAAAACCGTAGCCGATGTGCTGGAAGCCGAAGAAGCAGGTAGAGTAAAAGTCTATCTCAAAGCTGAAGTGCGTGCTATTCACACGGTTGGCAATGAACTGCGATATGTGGAGGTCGAATGCAAACCGGATGTGCTACACTTGGAGGCGGACTGTCTTTTGCCACTAATTGGTTTCAAGTCGGACTTAGGTCCAATTAAGAACTGGGGATTGAAATTAGAAGGTAATGCAATTGCTGTCGAAGCCAGCACGATGCAAACCTCAATTGAAGGCATTTATGCGGCTGGCGACATTGCCAGCTATCCGGGGAAATTGCGGCTCATTCAGACAGGACTAAGCGATGCCGCAATGGCAGTTCGAAACAGCCTCAGCTACATTCGACCGGGCGAAAAAGTCAAGCATCAGTTTAGTTCAATCAAAATGGCAGCAAAAAGGTTGTCGTAGTACCTTGTCTTCTGCAAAGAGTGCGAATAACCCTTATCGCCAGACACGATGAGACTTAAATTGAACTATGCCAAAGCGCTGGCATGGCTAATTGTCTTGATAGGTTGCTCTGGAGCTTGTGAGTCGCAGAGGCTTGCAACAAATAGAGATGGCAAATTTCAACCCAAGCAGCAAAGTCTAAGAATGATGGAAGAGTCAATTTATCGTCCAGATGACCCGAAACCACATCCAGACCTCTTGCCAGAGGACGTTGTAAGGATTCAGCTACGCGCCTTGAAGCATAACGACAGTAGCAATCACGGCATTGCCGTGACCTATCGGTTTGCATCGCCTGACAATAAGCTTTACACAGGACCGTTGCCGCGATTTATTCAAATGCTGCATAATCCCCTCTACGCCCCAATGCTGAACTACGAAACTGAAGAAATTGGCGAAATAAAAAAGAAAGGCAACTATGCAGAGCAGAAAGTTGTCCTAATTGACAAAACTGGGCGTGCCTACACATACCTCTTTATGCTCTCCAAGCAAGAAGAAGGCGACTATAAAGGCTGCTGGATGACAGACGGAGTGCGCAACCTGACCGCTGAGCGACAAAGCGAAGCAACTCGACTGACGCTCACACTGGAGCAAAAGAAACAAATGCTGGATTCGCTTTTCGAACAGCTAAAAAACGCTGAAAGCGAAGAGGTAGCCACGTTTGTCGAAAACCTGATTTGGGAGCTTTGGATGACGAGTGAGCGAGAGGAAATCAATGTCTTGATGGCGCGAGGTATAGAAGAAATGCGTGAAAGTAACTACGCACGTGCGATTCAAGTGTTCACGGCGATTACAGAACTGGCACCAGACTTTCCAGAAGGATGGAACAAGCGAGCGACGGCATACTACCTCAAAGGTGATTTTGCCAAATCGGTCAAAGACATCGAGCGCACTTTAGCTCTGGAGCCACGCCATTTTGGCGCACTGTCTGGCTTAGGGCTAATCTATTCAGCATTAGGCAATGACCAAGCGGCGCTGAGAGCATATGAAGCTGTGCTGGAAATTCATCCGCAGCAAAAAACATTGCGAAAGTATGTCGAAGAACTGCGCCGCAAATTGGGCATTCGGCGATTGTAGATAAGCCGACTGAGAAAACATCGCAGCATGGCAAGTTTTCATTAACACGCCTAACCCTAGAACCTGTGAACGCATCGCATACTGTAAAGATTGGATTGGTGCAGCGCAAAGGTGCACCAAATCCAGAGGAGAATATCGCCCGCACCTTCGCAGGCATTCGAGAAGCAGCGGCTCGAGGGGCACAGATTGTCTCCACGCAAGAGCTTTTTACGACACTGTATTTTTGCCAAACGGAAGACTATGCGCCTTTCGAATTTGCAGAGCCGATTCCGGGCGAGACAACCGACAAACTGTGTGCTCTCGCAAAAGAATTAGGCATTGTGATTGTTGCGGCACTGTTTGAAAAGCGCACGCAAGGACTGTATCACAACACTGCCGTTGTGATTGATGCCGATGGGACTTATTTAGGCAAATACCGCAAGATGCACATTCCTGATGACCCCGGCTTTTATGAAAAATTTTACTTTGCGCCCGGCGATTTGGGCTTTAAGGTCTTCAAGACCCAATTTGCAACCATCGGCGTATTGATTTGCTGGGACCAGTGGTATCCTGAGGCGGCACGACTGACTGCACTGCAAGGGGCACAGATTCTTTTCTACCCGACAGCAATTGGCTGGGCAACAAATGAGCCTGACCCTAAGATGCGCGCCGAACAATATGCAGCGTGGGAGATGATTCAACGTAGCCATGCAATTGCCAACGGCGTCTTTGTCGCTGTAACCAATCGGGTCGGTCGAGAAAATTCACCTGAAAATCCAGGTGAAGGCTTGGAATTTTGGGGACAAAGTTTCGTGGCTAATCCCTTCGGTGTCTGTTTGGCAAAGGCTTCTGCTGAACAAGAAGAAGTGCTCGTGGTCGAGTGCGATTTGTCTCAAATTGACTTCTATCGGCAGCATTGGCCGTTTCTACGCGACCGCCGCATTGATACCTATGCCCCGCTGACCAAACGATTTTGGGACAGCGAAACTGAAGCCGAAGTTTGAGACCAAAGTGCTATTTTGCAGCTACGCTGGCAGAAAGCAACGACTGCCAGAAGAAAGTAACCCAAAACAGTAAAAACATCAATCAGATGAAAAAAGCACTTATACTGGTTTGTCTGCTGCTGCTTCTTTCAGTTTCTGCTCAAGCTCAACTGCTGCCTTCGCTGCGATTGGGTGCAGGAGGCGGGTTTTCTGGCTCGAGTCAGACAACCACCGTCTTGGGCAGAGACATTACCACTACATATGCAGGCTTTAACTTGGGAGGCAAATTTAAGGCGACGATTCCGCTCGTGCCGCTAACGCCTATGGTGTTTGTCAACTACAGCTCCTTTAGCCTCACGACCGAAAATGTAACCTCAGACATTCGCTCAACGATGCTTGCATATGGAATTGGTGCAGAGTTGGTCATTTTACCCTTGCCTGTTATCTCACCGTATGTCGGCGTGGATGTGGGGCTTTACAGTGCCTCCTCGACAGCACAGAATGCCACGACCACCACACGTACAGGCGTAGGAGTGGGATTAGGGGCCGAAATCAGTGTGCCCCTCGTGCCGATTGCGTTTGAAGTAGAGGGCAAGTATCGCCTCTCAAACCTTCTTGGCAGACAAGAAGGAGAGCGTGCATTCAATTACTTCCAAGTCTCCGCAATGCTCATGCTGAAAATACTGTAAGACAAGTAAAGCTGGACTGCATCTACCCCTCGCTTCCACAGCATAGGTTAGGGGCAAAGATGCAGTTCCGCACCGCTTTTAGAACATGACTTTGCTCATTCAAAAAATCTCAGTCGCATCAATCGCGGCAGAAAGGAGAGAAAAAATGCGCACAATCAAAACTTTGATGCTCTGGCTTATCGGGGCTACGGTAATCGCAGATGTGGCAGTTGCACAGCCCGGACTGCGCTTAGGAATTGGAGGAGGCTTTACCGCAGGCGGGCATGATGTGTCTTACAATCCCGTTGCAGGCTCAGGATTTGTGTCAGCTGTGCGGAGTGCACAGTATAGCGGTGGCAACATCAACGGCAAGCTCAAGCTGGACTTTCTGCTCACGCTAACAGGACACCTGACATACAACTTGCTAACGACTTCTTCGCAAACTGCTGTAAATGTCGGAGGCGTCCCTATCAATAACCCGTTTGCGCCTACGGGCTCAAGGCTCAATGTGCTAAATGCAGCTGTGGGCTTAGAGCTGCCGCTACGCTTGCCCATTATTACGCCCTACATTGGCGCAGATATTGGACTGTATAACATCACGCCAGAGGGACAGTCGGCTTACACGCGCTACGGAGCAGGCATTGGAGTTGGTGTAGAAATCTACCCGCCGCTAATTCCAATCGTCTTCGAGGTGGAAGCACGATACCGCTTTGCAAATCTCATCGGTCGTGAAGAAATCACGGTGCAAAACCTTGTGCGAGCGCCTGAAAATGCTCTAAATTATGTGCAGATTTCAGCAATGCTGCTCTTCAAGTTGTTCTAACGTTTCGGAAATCATCAGTCTTAGGTTGAAAAATCGTAACTAAAGCTGCATGTGCACTATGCGAGTAAGTGTGTACCTTGTTGCTTTTCTTGCTTTTGCGAGCTCAGCGCTGGCGCAATTTGAAGGCGTCATAGAGATGAAAATGACCGCAACAAGTGCCGCAGGGCAGGAAACAATGACTGCGACAATGGTAAACTCCATTAAAGGTGCTTCGTTTCGTGGGGAAACTAGCACAAGCGTAGGCGGCACAGTAATCAAGCAAATTATGCTGCTGCGAGGAAGTGAGCCGAACAAAATCTATATGCTGAATCCAGACACGAAGACCTACACGGAAATGGATATAGCAAGTATGACAGACGCGATGACGCAAAGCGACGAAGACTATGAGGTAAAAAAAGTAGGGAGCGAGAAAATTCTGGGCTACAATTGCACCCGCGTGCAGGTCAAGTGGAAGAAAAGCCAGCTCACAATGGAGATGTGGACGACAAAAGATGTGTTGGATTGGGCAACCTATGTGAGAATGCAAAATAACCCTGCTTTGCGTAATAACAAGCTCGCCACTGCGCTGCGTAACGCTGGAGCTGATGGAATGGCGCTGAAAGTGGTAAGCGAAACGCAAGATGGAGGCAAGAACATAATGGAGGTCGTAAAAGTTGAGAGGAAAGCAGTGCCTGCATCGCTCTTTGAGATTCCGAAGGATTACAAGAAGTCCGAAGGAATGTTCGGCATACCCGGCATGACGAAGGAAAAAATGCAAGAGATGATGAAGCAAATGAAAAAGCAGCAAAATTAACCCAAAGCTTTCAGCAAGTCGCAGGCAAAGTACGCCCCAGTGCAATTGCCAGCGGCACATTTCACCTCTTTTCATCAAACCAAACCTTGTGCAAAACATCTGTGGCAGAGAAAATTACGCCTCGTGCAAAAGATTATTCCCAGTGGTATATCGATATTGTCCGAGAAGCCAAACTGGCTGATTACAGCGATGTGCGCGGCTGTATGGTGATTCGTCCCAATGGTTATGCAATTTGGGAGAAAATGCAGGCGGCACTGGACAAAATGTTCAAGGATACAGGTCACGTCAATGCCTACTTCCCGCTCTTTATTCCCGAATCTTTTATGAAAAAGGAAGCAGAGCATATTGAGGGCTTTGCGCCAGAGTGTGCCGTAGTAACGCATGCAGGCGGTGAAGAATTGCAAGAAAAGCTCTATGTGCGCCCAACTTCAGAGACGATTATTTGGTCGACCTACGCCAAATGGATTCAATCGTATCGCGATTTGCCGATTCTAATCAATCAATGGGCAAATGTGGTGCGGTGGGAACTGCGCACGCGACTGTTTTTGCGCACCGCTGAATTTCTCTGGCAAGAAGGACACACCGCACACGCCACCGAAGAAGAGGCGATTGCAGAAACCCTGCAGATGATTGAAGTCTATCGCCGCTTTGCCGAAGAGTATATGGCGCTGCCAGTAATTATGGGCAAAAAAACAGAGTCAGAGAAATTTGCAGGCGCAGTCGATACCTACTGCATTGAAGCAATGATGCAAGATGGCAAAGCACTTCAAGCAGGCACATCGCACCACTTGGGGCAAAACTTTGCCAAGGCCTTCGACTGCCGCTACCAAACCAAAGACGGTAAGTTGGAATACGTCTGGGCAACCAGTTGGGGCGTCTCTACGCGGCTCATTGGCGCACTGGTTATGGCACATTCTGACGACAAAGGGTTGGTGCTGCCACCGAAGTTAGCATCTCGTCAGGTCGTCATTGTGCCAATTTTCAAAGGCGATAAAACAGCTGTCGTAGAAAAATCACATCAAGTTGCTCAGATGCTCCGAGAAAAAGGCATTACGGCATTTGTTGACGATAGTGAGCAAAACACACCCGGCTGGAAATTTGCGGAGTATGAACTGCAGGGCATTCCTGTGCGTCTGGAAATTGGACCAAAAGACCTTGCAGCCGAGCAGTGCGTAGCCGTGCGACGCGATACAGGTGAAAAAACCACGCTGCCTATTAACACGCACCTTAGCGAATGCATTACTGGACTGCTGGATGCGATGCAGCAGAATCTCTTTGCACGGGCAAAAGCCTTCCGCGACGCCAATACCAAAGAAGTGCATGACTATGACGAGTTCAAAGCCCAAGTAGAAAAAGGCTTTGCAATTGCACACTGGGACGGCACACGCGAAACCGAAGCCAAAATCAAAGAAGAAACCAAAGCCACGATTCGATGCATTCCAATTCAGAAGGAGTTCATTGAGCAATATCGCTTGCACGAAGAAGGCAAGTGCATTTACTCGGGCAAGCCATCGAAGCAAAAAGTGGTCTTTGCAAAGGCATATTAGCCTCAGAGTGTTTTTGTATCTTTGCGCCTTCGTTACGCTAACTCAACGCTGAAAACGACAATGGTTCGCACGCGCTTTGCGCCGTCGCCGACGGGCTATGTCCACGTAGGTGGGCTTCGCACGGCACTCTACAACTACCTCTTTGCCAAGAAACACGGCGGCAAATTCATCTTGCGCATTGAGGATACCGACCAGACGCGCCTTGTAGAAGGGGCAATGGAAGGAATTATCAATGTGTTGGAATGGGCAGGTATTGTGCCTGATGAAAGCCCAAAGCATGGGGGTGAGTTTGGTCCTTACATTCAATCGCAGCGGTTGCAGCTTTACCAAAAGCATTGTGAAGAACTGATTGCCAAGGGGTATGCCTACTATGCGTTTGAGACGCCTGAAGAATTGGAAGAGATGCGTAAGCTGCAAATCAAGCAGGGATTGCAGCCGAAGTATAACCGTAAGTGGCTGCCAGAGTCAATGGGCGGCACAATGCCAGAGAGCAAAATCAAAGCGGCGCTAGAGTCTGGAATGCCCAAAGTGGTGCGAATGAAAATTCCTGACCACCGCACCATCAAAGTAGAGGACAAAATTCGTGGTGTGGTGGAGTTTGATTCGTCCGTAATTGATGACCAAGTATTGCTGAAAGCCGACGGCTTCCCAACTTACCACCTTGCTGTGGTCGTCGATGACCACTATATGCAGATTTCACACGTAATTCGCGGCGAAGAGTGGCTGTCCTCGACACCGAAGCATGTCTTGCTCTATGAATTTTTCGGCTGGGAAAAACCAGTCTATGCCCATGTGCCACTGCTGCTCAATCCTGACCGCACAAAGCTCTCCAAGCGTCAGGGGGATGTAGCTGTTGAGGACTACATCAAGAAAGGTTACAGCAAAGAAGCGCTAGTCAATTTTGTGGCGCTGCTGGGCTGGAATCCGGGCGGCGGCTCTGAGCAGGAGATTTTCACGATGCAAGAGCTGATTGAGCAATTTTCACTCGAACATGTGGGTAAGTCTGGCGCAATTTTCAATCTGGAAAAGCTCAGCTGGATTGAAAAACAGCACATTCGCCGCCAGTCGAATGAGGAACTGGCACGACGCATCAAGCCCATCTTACTCGAGCACTTGAAAACAAAGCCTACAGAAATGCCGCTCGAGAAAATCACCAGCGAAGCCTACCTTGCCGAAGTGGCAGGGCAAATGAAAGAGCGAGTGGATTTCATACACGAGTTCGTAACATTTAGCAGCTACTACTTCTTCGAGCCCGAAGAGTATGAAGAAGAAGCCGTGCGAAAACGCTGGAAACCAGAGACAAACGCGCAGCTTATCGCCTTTGCAGAGCGGTTGCGTGCGCTGCCAGACTTCTCCGCACAGGCTATAGAATCGGAACTCAAAGCCTTTGCAGCATCGGTCGGCATTAAGGCGGCTGATTTGGTGCACCCAATTCGCTTAGCCGTTACAGGCAGAAGTTTTGGCGCAAGCCTTTACCATCTCTTGGAGACGCTCGGCAAGGAAACCGTTCTACGCCGCATTGAGCGAGCCGTGCATTCCATCAAGGCTGAACCAGTGGGATAAAAATAGCGCGGTGGCAACAGGGCCTTCAAGCGAAGGTGAGCGACGCTAAGCATGCTTCGTGCAGTCACTGCGAGTGCTTCTTTCTGAGCAAAGGAGTCTATCTCTGCAAGAAAAGTGTTACTTTTGTAGAAAGTCTTTGCATAGTTAGAGCATCGTTGAAGTTTCTGAACCAACACTACTGCAGTACGACGAAGTATGACAAACACACCTGAGCATGGACATCGCAACGGAAAGCAGCAGCGCTTTGCACCGGGCACACACGGCGATAGCTTAGAACCTGCCACAGGTATTCAAGAATTTCACTTGCGGCATGCTGAAGACCCCACTAAAATTTTCTTTACCGAAGAAGACAAGCGAAAAATTCAGGAATTCATTGCGCGCTATCCCGCAAAAGAATCGGCTGTAATGCCTGCACTGTGGTATGCACAAGAGAAATTTGGTTGGCTCTCAATTGAAGCCCTCAACCTCGTGGCGGATACCATTCCGATGCCGCGCGCCGATGTCTATGGCGTCGCCAGCTTCTACACCATGTATTGGAAAAAGCCAATGGGCAAGACGCACCTTGCCATCTGCACCAACATTTCTTGTATGCTTTGCGGGGCATATGAACTTTACAACTACATCAAAAAAACATATCGGATTGGCAACGGAGAAGTAACGCCCGATGGCTTGCTATCGCTGGAAGAAGCAGAGTGTTTAGGTAGCTGCGGCACTGCGCCCGCAATGCAAGTCAATAACTACGAGTATGTCGAAAATCTCACGCTCGAAAAGCTCAAGGCGTTTCTGAAAGAGCGCGGTCTGTAGGTGAAATGAGTGGCTTGCCTATTCAATCCCACTGACGCATAGCCGAGCATAACCTAATTCAAAATCAGCCAACTGATACCAAAGCGAATCGCACGAGGCGGAAGCGGGAAAATCGGGGCGCGAATGAGTGCCAGTCCGGGCAAATTTTCCCACATCAGAAAAGCCGTTGCACTGCCAATTTTTGCCCAAACCTGAAAATCAACTCGCCCAGAAAGTCCCTGCACGCCAAATTGAAGGTTGTTATCAACATACTCGCCTCTGCCGCGCTCGTAGAGATTGAAGTAAAAAATAGTCTGTCGCTCACTGTTGCGCAGTGATGCGGAAAAGTCTGAAAAGGCAAACCCTGCAAAGCCAATTTTTAGGTCTAATGCGCCTCGAAAGAGCTTGTCGTGAAAAAAGAGACCAAAGCTGCCATAAATGCGTGGCAAGTAAAAAATGCGGCTGGTGGTCGTGTCAATGAAGTCATCAATGCGCTGAAAAGTAAAGCCCACTTCATACTCACGGTCAGGGGCAGGCACCATAGTGTAGTTCAACACAAAAGTGGCATCAAGAAAACCCTCGAGTTTCCACAATTGCGTTTTGAGACTGATGCCCACGCCTGTGTAAGTCAGGGACAGATCTTTCAGCGGACGAAATTCACCACGATACTCGACACGCACCGTGTCCAACTGACGCAGCGCTTGCACAACCGCAATGGGTGAGAAGACTTGATTGTTCAGAAACGACACACGTAGGCTGAGGAGACTATCAAGCTGCAGCAAGCTACCCGCTTCGAATTGGCGAATAAGCTCACTTTGCCAGTCCAGCGAGCCTTGCAAACGGTCGTCACGCGAAAAAACCTCTTGGAGCGTGGCAAAGCGCGTGGTAAAAGAGGCGTTGAGAAAACCACCAAGACTGGAGGAACGCGCAAGTGGCAACGGGAAAGCAATTTCACCACCAAAGCCGCTGTTAAGTGCTGTGCCCGTAAAATCATTTCCACCCGTTTGACTGACAGATGTCGTAAGCCAACTAAGTGCACCGCCTACTTCTAAATCTTGCCCAAAAAGCAATTTTTCTAAGCGCAATTTGCCTCCCGCATTGAGGTCGAATGTGGCAACCGTTGGCAAAAAGAGTGTGTCACCTGCTGAATTGCGTAGCGTGTTTTGTGAATGCACACGGTCAAAGAGCAAGGTAGCTTTTCCTTGCAGCGAAAGAATCCAGAGCTTTAAGGCTTGCTTTGCGCCAAAGCCAAGACGGGAGGTGTTCTCAAGGTCAGAAAACGGCAAAATTTGATAGACCGTATCGGGGCGAGTTTTCACAAACTTACGCTCAAAGCGAGCCAAATATGCCCAGACCTTGAACAAATTGAGTGAATCTTGCATAAACGGTAGCGCAGTTTGAAACTCGCCCTTGATGACACTGAGAAATAAATCACGTCGCGTGAATTGATTAACGATAACAGCATTTCGAGAGTCCAGTCTATCAATAAACCCGAGACTTTGCATGAGGTCAATGCCGCCAAAAGGAAGCATACTAACCGTGTGGTTCTCAATTGCTAGCGTGGCGAAAGTGCGTTCCGAGAAGTGGTAACGAAGCCGACTGCGAATGTAATTGCCAAGACTGTTAGAGCCAAATCGCTCTATGCCGATTGCATTGAGGTTGGAATAATTGCCGTCTGTGCCCTCGTATTTGTAACCAGCATAGAAGTTAAGTCGCTCAGAAAGATTGAGCGAAAAAGTAAAGTCGAACTTGGTGGTGATGCCTGCAAATTGGAAATAGCGTGCCTTCACATAGCCTTTTAGTGCAGTAAGGCGCTGCGTATGGGATTCCAAGACTTGCGGTGCCGATGACTCTGCAAGCGCACGGTAACCTGTAAAAAAGGAAAGTCGTGAAAAAGACTCACTGGAAAGAAAGTTGAACGGTGCAATTCGCATAACCGGGTCGTTGAGTAAAATTTCATCTAGCAAGATGTGTTGCTGGCGCATTCCCAAGCCGCCATACAGGAGTTCGTTGATTTGACCAAACTCGCTTTTGTCGCGCAGGTAAAAGTGTGCTTGCTCGGCAAAGTAGTCTTCCACAAAGCGATGGTAGAGCATATCCCGCATAGAGTCGCGCACAAGGTAAGGCGTGGCAAATAGTGATGGCGTCTCATAGAACTTGTAGAAAAGACGCAGCGAATCCATCGGCGAGAGTGGTTTTGCTGCTTTGGGAGCAGTAGCAGAAGACACTGTGCCGACAAGTGTATCTACTGCCAGCGTATCAGGCAACAGCACTGGTGGCATGATTGCTTGGGGAAGTGTATCAGGCTGAGCCTGCACAAGCAAATGTGTGCAAGAAGAAAAAGGAACACGATAAGCAGACGCTTTGTTGAAAAAAGAGAACAGTAAAAGCGCAAGAATGGTTAGTTGCAATATGCCTTTGAGCATTGAGCGAAAGCGCCGTTTGCAAAACAGCAAATAGTTTGGCAATATAAGGCATCTTTACTAATTGCTCTCGAGTGCAAGTAGCAGAAGGAGGCGAGCACAGAGAGTAACCAAATGTGGAAAAGTTACGAATAGAAACGCAAAGATGCTCTAAGCCAGAGAACTTACAACCTGCAAAGAAAGGAAATTTTTATGGCAAACAATTTTTTTGACTTTAACGACGACAGCAACGACAAGCCGCGCAAGGAAAAAAACAAGTTTCCGACGGCAATCTGGTATGTGATGGCCATCCTTATCTTGATTGGCATTCAGATTACGTTTCTGTGGTCAAACACCACGACTGAACTGCCTTACAGCCAGTTCCGAAAAGAGCTGGAGCGTGGCAACGTAGAATCAGTGAAAATTTCGCCCACTCGAACATGGGTGCGCACAAAGGAAGAGCTGGTGTTCTCCAATCCGCCCAATTCCCTAATGCGAGCACGCCCAGCAACCAAAGAATTCTACACCATTGCCCCAATGACGCTGGCAAACAATGAATTCGTCAAAGAACTGGAAGAAAAGGGCGTCAAGTATCAGTTTGTGCAAGATGGCAACTGGTTCACCGATATGCTCCAGTGGATTTTCCCATTTATCATTCTACTGGGCATTTGGATGTTTGTCTTCCGACGAATGAACCCCAACTCTCAGGTGATGAACATTGGCAAAAATAAAGCTGCCCTGTATGAAGAGCCAGCGGATGGCAACCGCATTACCTTCAAAGATGTCGCAGGCTTAGAGGAAGCCAAAGAAGAGGTAATGGAAATCGTAGAGTTTCTTAAAGATCCGAAAAAATTCACCAAGTTAGGCGGCAAGTTGCCCAAGGGTGTGCTACTGGTTGGACCTCCAGGAGCTGGCAAGACTTTGATGGCAAAAGCGGTTGCAGGTGAAGCAGGCGTGCCATTTTTCTCGCTTTCTGGCTCTGACTTTGTGGAGATGTTCGTAGGTGTCGGCGCTGCACGCGTGCGCGACCTATTCCGCACCGCTAAGGAGAAAGCACCATGCATTATCTTCATTGATGAAATTGATGCAGTCGGTCGCTCTCGTGGCAAGGGAATGATGATGGGCATCAATGATGAGCGTGAAAACACTTTGAACCAGCTACTGGTCGAGATGGACGGTTTTGCGACCGACAAAGGCGTGATTATTATGGCTGCGACGAACCGTCCAGACGTGCTCGACCCTGCCCTCTTGCGCCCCGGACGCTTCGATCGCCAAATCGTGATTGACAAGCCAGACCTCAATGGGCGTATTGATATTTTCAAGGTGCATACAAAGAATATCCCACTGGCAAAAGATGTCGATATTCGTGCCTTAGCCGCTCAAACGCCGGGCTTTGCAGGAGCAGAAATTGCCAACGTGTGCAATGAGGCAGCTTTGTTAGCGTCAAGACGCGGCAAAGATGCTGTGGAGATGATTGATTTTCAGGACGCAATTGAACGCGTCATTGCAGGCTTAGAGAAGAAAAATAAAGTCATCAATCCGAAGGAAAAGCGGATTGTGGCCTATCACGAATCGGGTCACGCTATCGTAAGCTGGCTATTGCCCGGCTGCGACCCACCGCAGAAAGTAACTATCGTGCCACGTGGCGTAAGCGCCTTAGGCTATACGCTGAATACGCCACTCGAAGACCGCTACTTGATGACACGTGAAGAACTCTTTGACCGAATCTGCGGCTTGTTAGGCGGTCGTGTAGCCGAAGAGATTGTCTTCGGAGAAATCTCAACTGGTGCGCAAAATGACCTCGAGCGTGTAACGGATATTGCATACAGTATGGTTGCGATCTATGGAATGAGCGAAAAACTGGGCTACTTGTCGTTTGCAGACACCAGCAATGCCTTCTTGCAGGGCATTGGAATTGAGAAACGATATGGCTCTGAGATTGCGCATCTGATTGACTCCGAAGTCAAGCGAATTGTCGATGAAGCGCGTGAGCGGACACGGAAACTGCTCACCGAAAACCGCGACAAACTGGAGCAAATGGCACAGGAGTTACTGAAGCGTGAAGTGCTCACTGCAAAGGATATTGAAGAAATTTTAGGCAAACGACCTAATCCTGACGATGGTCTTGGAAGAGAAGAGCGCGCCGCACCACGAAGTGAAGCCAGTCACGAACCTGTGGCAGTAGGCACCATGTCAAGTGAAGAGCGTGCCGAGTTGGAGGCGGCAGTAGAGAGAATTAAAGCAAAACGGGCTTTGGAAAACTGAAACCTGCAGTGTCAAATGCAAACGCGTGTCTATGCGATTGTCTCAGGTAGGGTGCAAGGCGTAGGCTATCGCTGGTTTATTCAGCATCATGCCGAGCAACTGGGACTATCGGGCTATGTGCGCAACTTGCCCGATGGGCGCGTAGAAATGGAATTGCAAGGCGAGACCGCAATGGTGGAAGCCTTACTGGAAAAAGCGCGCATCGGTCCGTGGGCAGCGCAAGTGAGCAGCTTGAAAACGGAGGTGCGGCCTGTGCAGCCACTGGCGCAACCATTTTTCGAGATTCGCCGATAAAACATTTGCCACCTGAAAAGTGGCATTTAATAATCAATCGCATTGAAAAAGGAGGGAAGTATGACTCGCATGCAAGGCTTGCTCATTGGCGCAATTTCGTTTGCAGCCGGTGTCGCAATTGGAATGCTCTTTGCGCCAAAATCAGGCAGAGAACTCCGCCAAGAGCTGCGTGAAACCGCTAAGAAACTTCCAGACCTATACGACGACCTCAAACTCCCAAAAGTCTCATCAAGCGAGATTGAGCGAGAGCTGGTCAAGTAACGCTTAGCGCCGCAAGATATACTGTAGCCGCTCTGGATACTGGTGGAGCACTTTGAGTCGTTCTGGCAAAATCACGGTTGGTTGGACAGAGCCTGTGGTGTCGCTGAGCACATCGTAGTATCGGACAAAAGCAGTAATTTGTTCAGTGCGCAGCGTCTCTAAATCGCTCACAGCCCCACCAACCGTGAGCTTGATTTTGTTTGGAATAAGCGTAACCGATGCTTCGGCAGAAGCTTGGACCAGCTGAACAGGGATGTCGGCAAATTCAATCTGGGCGAGCTTGTCTGAAATGCCTGTAAGCGTAACTTGGCTGGGGGAAATGTGAAGATGCGGCGCAAAGCGACTGTCGGATACTGTGGCACGAATCGAAAAGTTACCCTTCAGGTTGTTACTTTGTGGCACAACTTGCAAATACTCAATAGGTTCAACCAAGCTAAGGGCCCCCGTAACGGTTGCGCTATCAGGGTTGAGTTGATAGCTTACAATAACATATCCACTGGCAGGTGTAATAGTCTGAGCAAGGCGTAGCGGCACCACCTTCGTAACCTTTTTTTCCAGCTCGACAACCAGCACAGGTGGCTGAACATCGAGCACCGTCAGCCCTTCTGGAAATGGCTTAATGTATTGTGCGGCATTAGGCACGGTTTCAATCGTAAGGCTGGGGCGCTGTAGCTCATTAGCAAGGTCAATTGACCACTCAGGGCGATTGAGATAGAGTGAGAGAATTTTCCAGCCCTCACCTGATACCTTCACTTCAATTTGCTTGGGCAAAGTGCTGCGGACAGCCAAGGACGAGCGTTCCATCTTTACCGAAAGCGGAATCAACTGCGTGGCAACATAGCGTTTGGACATTGCAACGAAGATCCACGCCAGCATAGCAAATAGTGCAGCACCAGTTAGTGCAGGAACTCGAGCCAGAAGTTGCCGCATCACTGCAAAGTCTGAGGTCTATCCTTGAAAAGAAAAAGGCAACGCCAAATGGGTTGCCTAAGGTGTGAGAAAATGGTCTGCTGTCGCCTACTGAATTGCGCGCTGAATTGCTGCTTCAAACGTGCGCTTGTCGCGTGCGCCGACAAATGCTTCAATAATTTCACCTTTTCTGTTAATTACAAACGAGGTGGGAATACCGCGAATTTGACCGCCCTCTACGAACTTACCATAATCGCTAATCACCTTTTCATCGCCCATCACGACAGGATAGTTCATACCTTGTGCTTTGACAAATGCAGCAACCTTCTCGGCTCGGTCGTTAATTACAATGCCGATGAAGGTAAATTTGTCTTGATAGGCTTTTTGTAACTCAATCATATCAGGAATTTCAGCACGGCATGGTGGACACCAAGTTGCCCAAAAATTGAGAATCACACCTTTGCCTTTGAAGTCCGAAAGGCTGACCTTTTTGCCGTCGAGGGTCTCAAGCGTAAAATTCGGTGCTGGTGCCGCTGATACCGACAAGTCTGGCGAAGCGGGCACACCAGTATTCCGAACGCGAGTCGGTCCCGTCGCTACAATTGCAACAAGCAAAGCAGGCAAGATGAAGAGCTTCATTGTGAGTGGTGTTTAGGTTACATTCATTGACGCTTTTAACGAAAGTGTGCGCAAGAAGTTAATCAGAGATTTCCACGCGCAGCTTGGTCACGCTCAATGGCTTCAAAGAGTGCTTTGAAGTTGCCTTTACCGAAGCTCTTTGAGCCACGCCGCTGAATTATCTCATAAAAGAGCGTTGGACGATCTTGCACAGGCTTAGTAAAAATCTGCAGCATATAGCCATACTCATCTTTGTCAACCAAGATGTGCTGGGCTTTCAGCTCTGACAGCGGTTCACGCACCTCAGGCACGCGCTCGAGCAGCGTATCGTAGTATGCATCTGGCACGCTAATAAACTCTACCCCGCGTGCACGCATTTCCTTAACGGTGTGAAGAATGTCGTCTGTAAGCATCGCAATATGCTGAACCCCTGCACCACGATAAAACTGAATATACTCTTCAATCTGAGAGCGCTTTTTCCCCTCTGCAGGTTCATTGATAGGAATTTTAATTCGCTCCGTGGCATTGGTCATTACTTTGGAACGCAAAGCAGAAAACTCCGTTGAAATGTCTTTGTCGTCAAAGCTTTGGAATTGGTGGAAATCAAAAACGCGCTCATAGAATTTCACCCACGTTTCCATCTGATTCCAGTCTACATTGCCGACGATATGGTCAATCGCTCTTAGACCAACAGGTGAAGTCGCCTCAGGTTGGCGAGCAACAAAGCGCGGTAAAAACGCTCGGTAATTTTTTCGCTCAATGAAGCTATGCACCGTGTCGCCAAATGTGCGAACCGTAGCACGAATGAGCGTGCCGTGTTCATCAGAGTAGGTAGTGGGCGGCAGCACACTTTCCGCACCCCGAGCAACGACTTGTTCGTACACCCGAGTGGCATCGCCGACCTCGAAGGCAATGTCGCGCACGCCATCCCCGTGCCGCTTGATGTGTTCAGCGATTTCGGAGTCAGGTGAAAGTGGGGAGGTAAGCACAAAGCGAATTTTGCCCTGCTCGAGGAGATAGGATGCCTTTTCACGCTCCCCAGTTTCTGGTCCAGCATAAGCTGTGATGCGAAACCCGAAAAGCGTGCGGTAATAATGCGCCGCTTGTTTGGCATTGCCTACATAGAACTCAATGTGGTCAAAGTCGCTAAGCTGCAGCGCTTGATTGGATGCAAGGGTGGTGTATTGTTCGAGAACTTGCATAACCGTTGGATTTTGTATTAGCAAAAGTGCTGCAGAATTTAGCAAAAAGTTTAGGAAATAGGCTTGCGGCGTGGGGAGCAAAGAATCGATTGGACGCCTCACAATTAAGTAGCCTGCCTTCATTTCTATGAGAAAAAAGTGGAGCAAAGCGCTCCAAGAGTGGCACAGGCTAAACAGCTTTGCACCGATTCATCAGTCTACACCCTTTGCGTGAGGAATAAGTCAGGTGGCACTGTTCGTAGGCGTTGGAGCAGGCTGCAGAGTATGACGCAAGTGACTGCGGCGGTAGCCGTATAAGAAATAAATTGCAAGGCCGAAAGCAACCCAAAGTGCGAAGCGAATCCAGTTGGCCGTGCCCAATTCGGTCATCAAATAGCCAACCGAAAGCACAGCAAGGGCGGGGATAAGGGAAAATTCTCGCATGTAGCAGTAGTAAGCCAGAATAATGGTGCCAATTGCGTAGAGCGTTAGCGGTATGCGGTGTCCTATCTCTGTCCAGAGCGATTCATTGGTTTGCCCAATTGTGAAGAACGCCTGAAATCCTTGCCAATTAAAGACTGCCACCGAGCACCAAATAGCGATGACAATAAGTGGCACGAGGTATTTGCCATTCACAAATGGAATCTTGAACTTGCGCTGGATAAGTGGCTCTGACTTTTCCAGCACCATCACGCCGCTTGAAACCAAGAGAAACGCAAAAAGGGTGCCGATGCTGGTGAGGTCTGTCACGACAGTCATATTTGCAAAAAGTGAAGGAATCCCAACAAGGAGACCTGTAACAATAGTAGAAAATGAAGGGGTTTTGAATCGTGGATGAATTTTGGCAAAACGCTTGGGTAGAAGACCATCACGGCTCATCGCCATCCAAATGCGCGGTTGCCCGAGTTGAAAGACCAGCATCACAGACGCCATTGCAATCACGGCGCTGAAGGCAACCAGACCAGAAACCCACTGCAGGTTGGCGCCTTCAGGACCGAAAACAAAAGCTAAGGGGTCGCCCACATTGAGCAGCTTGTGATTGCTCATTCCTGTGAGCACAAGCGCAACAGCAATGTAGAGCAGTGTGCAAATAAGCAGCGAGTAAATCATTCCACGTGGCAGATCTCGCTGAGCATCTTTGCATTCCTCTGCAGTGGTAGAAATCGCATCAAAGCCGATATAGGCAAAGAACACAGCAGACACACCCTGCATCACGCCTGAAAGACCGTTTGGAGCGAAAGGACGCCAATTATCTGGATTGACATAAAAAGCACCCAGCACTACCACCAAAAGCACAATACCCACTTTCAGGAATACCATAATGTTCGTTGTAGTGCGTGATTCCTTAATGCCGATATAGACAATAGCAGTAATAATGGCGTTGATAAAGAAGGCGGGTAGGTCACATATCAAACGGAAGTTGCCAATCTGCGGGGCGCTTATCCAGGCCGTGTAGCCATCTAATGCGGTAGCAAAGTCTAGATTGTTTTTCAGAGCGTCTATTGAAACACCTTTCGCAAGCTCTGCTTCTACTTTGGCAGCGGCTTCTGAGGCAGTGAAGTAATCCATACAGAGGTAATCAGGAATGTGAATACCGTAGCCAGCCAGCAAGCCTGTGAAGTAGTCGCTCCACGAAATTGCGACGACGATGTTGCCGACAACGTATTCCATAATCAGTCCCCAGCCAATTACCCACGCAAAGAGTTCGCCAAAAGCAGCATATGCATATGTGTAAGCCGAGCCAGAAACTGGAATGAGAGAGGCAAACTCAGCATAGCAGAGCACCGAAAAACCGCAGGCAATAGCTGTAAAGACAAAGAGCAATGAAACAGCGGGACCACCAGAATACGCTGCATTGCCAATGGTAGAAAACACCCCTGCACCGACGACGGCAGCAATGCCTAACATGGTGAGGTCAAAGACCCCTAATGCTTTAACAAGTGAGTGTGCTGGCTCGCTATCTCCAAAGCCATTTTCTATGTCGTGTCGAATCTGTTGAATTGTTTTTTTGCGAAAGAGCGAGTGATTCAGCATATCTCAGGAAATAAGTTTTTCGCCTTACGCAGCCTTTTGCGTAGGCTGTACGTCAGTGTTGAGAGTGCAGCGGCGGCGATGCATAAGATAGGGCATTTAAAGCGACCAGTCAATTTTGCGCACAACCAGTACAGGGCATTCGCTGCGGCTGGAAACTTCTACTGCCGTAGTGCCTAAGAAAAACTGTTTGAACCCGCTTGCGCCGTGCGCCGAAAGAATGATGAGATCAATTGCATGTTCTTTGGCATACTTCAAAATTGCTCCGCCCGGCGTAATACCTTCAATGTGGTCATTCACAAAAAGTCGCTTAAGTCCATTGAGTGTGGCGGTGCGTTTCAGTGCATCCATCTCGAGCTTGGGGTCACGGGTTAGGGTGCTTTGCACTTGGCGGAAGTGCACAAGATGCACATCGGAATCATACTCTTTGGCAAACTTGAAGAGGTAGGGCAGGGCTTGTTGTGAAAGCTCAGAAAAATCGGTGGGGAAAAGTAACCGAATCGGACGAAACTTTTGCTCAGGGCGAGAAAAGACCATTAGAGGACAAGGTGCAGTGCGAATAATGCGGTAAGTTGTGCTGCCTAAAATGAACTGGTTGGTAATGCCCATACTGCGCGTCGCCATCATAATTAGACCCGCATGTTGCTCTTTACCAATGCGCGTAATCATCTCCGTGGGCTTACCGAATGCAGTCAGCATCGCAACCGATTGAGCTGTGCGCAATCGTGGCTGAATATGCATTTTCATTCGATTCTGCGAATCTTGCTCCAAGGTGCGACGGAGCATTGAGATGTCGCTGCTGGATTTACGATAGGGAGCATACTCTGGTGCAAGGTCATCGACCACATTGAGGATCGTGATTTTGGAATTAAAAATCTCTGCAACTTTGGTTGCATGCTCCACAACCGCTTGCGATTGCGGCGAAAAATCCACTGGGCAGAGAATGTTTCGAACCACCGCTTGTTGCATAGTCAAGGTTCTGTCAGGGTTTGAGTGTTCGAGACCAATTTCTGAATGAGATCCAGCGTCAAAAGTGGTTCATCGAGCTGAGGCGTGATGCCTTTAAGCGCTAAATCAGCTTTGTGCAAAGCCAGCAGGGCCCGCTCAATGTCGCTGATGGAAAAGACTTCTGCATACCGCCGATACTCTTTAAGGAAGTAAATCTGCCCACCGAAAAGCCCAATTTCCTTTGCAGCATCTTGGTCATTCATTCGCAACACGGCTGGTGATTTAAGTTTCCAGAGCTTGGTAAAAAAAGCGGCAAAGTAGTTGATGATAGGCATCAGAGTACCTTCCTTTTCCAAAATTTTGAGCGCAATGCCTGAGGCTTGGCGTAAATCTCGCTCGGCGATAGCTTTTTGCAAGGCAAATACGTCATACTCTTTGAGCACCGCCACAACATTCAGTACATCTTGACCAGTGATGGTTCGATCGTTCCGAGAACCCACATAGTTGATAATTTTTTGAATTTCGCTGCCCAGTTCGCGAGTGGAATTGCCGACGAAGATGTCAAGGTTGCGGGCTGCTTCAGGAGTGAGTCGCCAACCTAAGCGTGCAGCATATTGCTCGGCAAACTCTGCCCCTGATTTTAGTGGCGCAAATTCGTAGCTCATCTTTTCAAGCCACATGAAAGGCTCTTTTTTCAGCTCCTGCCTGTCGAGCGCACCTGCAACAAGCACCAGCGTGGTCGTAGGCAAGGGGTCTTGTAAGTAACGCAAGAACTCCGTGAGGTGCGCTGCTTGCTTGTCCTTGCTGGATTCCTTGCGCACTTTCTCAAACTGGCGCACAATGACCAGACGTCGCTCAGAAAACATTGAATATTCTGAGGCTACTGAGACAATCGTGCCTAAGCTGATGTCTGGACCGTAGAGCACTACGGTATTTGCAGCTTGCTCCAGCTCACTACTAAACAGGGCACTTTTAAGTGCGCTGAGGGCTTCCTCAATAAGAAAATCCTCTTCGCCAAAGAAGAAGTAAATAGGCTCGAGCTTTTTCTTCTGAAACAGTCTATCGAAATCGGAGAGAGAGGCGTGTCTTGACACAGTTACGATGCTTTATGGCAAGATACGCAGTAGCACGTGCATTTGAAAGAAGACACTGGGGGTTGTGGGCAATACTAGATTCGAACTAGTGACCTTTCGCGTGTGAAGCGAACGCTCTAACCAGCTGAGCTAATTGCCCATTCTTGATGCAACGAGAAATATATTGCCTGCAATGCAAACTTCAAAATCGAAGTAGCGCCAGAAAAGTTTCAAGCAATCTGAGCTGCATAGCTCAGAGATTCAGGGTGGTCAAGTGCAGCCAACAGTAATACAGAGTGCGGCGACTTAGAAGATGCGATGCCGCTTTTTGAGATATGCAAGTAAGGCAATATCGAAGGGCTGAGCTGTGTCAATAGCCACGTAATCAATTCCACTGTCGACTAATGCTTGCTGAAGTGTGCGGGTGCGAGCTTGCAGAGCAGCTTGGTAAGCTGCTTGCAGTTGGCGCGGACTGGTGAAGAGTCGCTCACCAGTTTCAAGGTCAATAACTTCTACATCTGTGGCGAAATCAAAGGTCTTTTCCTTAGGGTCAAGGATGTGGAAGGCAAGCACCTCATTATGCTGGTGCTGGAAGTGTTTGAGGGCAGCCGCCACCTTTTCTGGCGTGTCCCAAAAGTCGCTCAGCAGAATAATCAAGCTGCGTTTGCTAAGGTGCTTTGCAAAGTCTTTCAGAGCGGCTGAGGTGTCTGTAGTTTGATGGCGTGCCTGCTGTGTAGCTTGGCTGGTCTGATGCAGCGTCTGCAAAATGAGATTTTGGTGTGAGGGCTTGAGACTAGGTGGCAGAAATGTATGAAGTGTATTGCTGTATGTGGCAAGGCTGACCGCATCACGCTGCCCCATCATCAAAAGCGTTAGAGCAGCGGCAATGTAACTTGCATACTCAACTTTGGGCAAAAGGCTCTTGGAGGAGTGAAATGACATTGAGCTGGATTGGTCGAGCAAAATGTAGCAGCGTAGGTTGGTCTCTTCTTCATACTGCTTGATGTAATACTTGCCAGTTCGTCCATAGACGCGCCAATCAATGTGGCGCGGTTCATCGCCAAAGGTGTATTGACGGTGCTCCGCAAACTCTACGCTGAACCCGTGATAAGGGCTTTTATGCAACCCAGTGATGAAGCCTTCGACAATCATTTTAGCTTTCAGCTCAATAGAGCCTAAGCGCGAGACCACCTCAGGTTGCAGATATTTGCGATAGTCTTGCACGCCAGTGGACGCTATTTGACGATAATCTCTCGTGGCAGACGCGCCATAAGTGTCAAAGGTGAGCGCAGCATTTCAGTGAGTGCATTTCGCCAGCGCTGTGCTTCCTCGGCAGCCACTGGGCTGAGGAAAAGTTCCAGATACATTTCTCGCCGAAAAGCGGCCTTGAGCCATTCATACAATTGAGCTTGTGCATCGCTATCATCATCTTCACCGAAAAGAAGGTCAAAGAAGCTCTTGCGCTTGGGATATTCTACAAACTGGACGCTGGTCTCGGGTTGAATGCCTGCCAGTTCTTTGGCAATATCGACGGCACGGTAAAATCCACCCAGTTCGTCGACAAGTCCGAGGTTCTTAGCGGTCTCACCGATCCAAACTCGTCCCTGCGCAATGCTGTCGACTGCAGCAGTCGTCATATTCCGTCCGTTTGCCACACGAGAAAGAAAGCGCTGGTAACCTTCGTTAATCAGCGCATCGACTTTTTGGTAGGCTTCAGGCGAAAGTTTCTCAAAGAGATTGTACGCATCGGCGTATTTGCCACGCAGAAGCACTTGGCGCTTCAAGCCAATTTCATCTTGCAACTTTTTGAGGTTGGGTTTGAGTGCGAAAATGCCAATGGAGCCCGTAATGGTAAGGGGATGTGCAAGGATTTTGTTTCCATCAGCTGAAATCCAATAGCCACCCGATGCAGCAACGCCTGACATAGAGACGACCACTGGTTTTTTTGCTTTGGCTTTGAGAATGGCTTGTGCCATTTTCTCAGAGGCAGTAACAGAGCCGCCAGGGCTGTCAACACGGAGAATAATCGCTTTGATGCTTTCGTCTTCTCTGGCATCTTCGAGAGCTTTGGTGATAGGAGAGTCGCCTGTGTTGTCATTGCCGTCAGGTTGTGGCGCACCTTTGCCGTCGACAATGCCGCCCTGCACATAGACCACCGCGATTTTCTCACCTGTCTTTTCCCGCGTCTCTTGAGCATAATCAGAAAGGTCAATGAAAATCTCTTCGTCGTCGTCCGAGATGCCGAGCTGTGATTTAAGACGCTCTTTCAAATCATTCATATAAGTTACGCTGTCCGCTAGCTTAGCGCTCACAAATGCGTTCTCTGAAAAATATGCGACATCGTTAATGAGCTGGCGCACTTCACTTTCCGACAAATTCCGACCCTTTGCAATTGCTTGAACGTATGCCTTGTCAAATGCGTCAAGTATGGCTTCATCTTGCTCGCGGTCAGCATCGCTTTGGCTATCACGCGTAAATTGCTCAACCGCACTTTTGTATTTGCCCCGTCGGATAGCTTCTACTTCAATGCCCACTTTTTCCAGCGCGGTCTTAAAGTAGAGGCTCTCAAAACTGAGTCCGTCAATGATGAGCACACTGTAGGGCTCGACGTAGATTTTATTGCAAGCAGTTGCAAGGTAGTATTCTTTGTCGCTCCCGCCACGCAGGTATGCCCAAACTTCTTTGCCAGACTGACGAGCTGCTTCAACAGCTTCACGAAGCTCGGCGATTTTTGAGAATGAGGCAGAAAGATTAGAAATGTTAAGCACAACGAGTCTGATGCGTGCATCACTTTTGGCGCGGTGAAGAGCACGCAAAATGCTCTGAAAAGTTGGAAGAGGCTGTGATGAACCGAAGGGGGCATCAAACGGTGGAGCATCAATGAAAATGCGCTCGGGCAGCGGCCCTCTTACTTCTAACATTAAGACTGCCTTTTCAGGAATGCGACTTTGGGGCTGCAAGGCACGAAAAATGACAATTGCACTGATAATCAGTAGCAACAAAAGAAGAACGAGCGTGATGCGGCGTGAGCCACTGGGCTTTTTCTGTTCAGGCATAGTCTAGATTGAGGCGTTAGATTTCATTTCGCAAAATTTATGTGCGTGCATTTTCTTGCACAAGAAAAGAAGACTCATACAGCAAACAGCTAACAGAATGCGCGGTGTCGCTCTGGATAGTGTGCAAGGTGGGTGCAATATGCTGGCAGCGTGCCTCTGCTTTGTGACAGCGTGGGTGAAAAGCGCATCCACTGGGCACATTGATAGGACTGGGAATATCGCCTGTAAGCACAATTCTCTTTCGCTTGACATTTGGGTTCGGAATTGGCACGGCTGAAAGCAGCGCTTCCGTGTATGGATGCTTAGGCTGGCGATAGAGTTGCTCGCAAGGGGCTATCTCCACAATTTTGCCTAGATACATCACAGCGACGCGGTCAGAGATGTGCTCCACTACGGAAAGGTCGTGCGCAATGAAGAGGTATGTGAGCCCCAATGATTTCTGCAAATCCTGTAAGAGATTAATGATTTGCGATTGAATTGAGACATCTAAGGCTGAAACGGGTTCATCGCAGACGATAAATTTCGGCTCCACAGCCAATGCGCGCGCAATACCTAAGCGCTGCCGCTGACCACCTGAAAATTCGTGTGGGTAGCGGTTCAAATACTCACGCGACAGACCGACTTGCTCCAGCAACTCTGCGGCTCTCTTTTCAGCTGCTGCCCCTTCGGCAAGCTGATGCACTTGCAAGACTTCAGTAAGCATTTGCCCAACCGTAAGGCGTGGGTTGAGCGAACTAAACGGATCTTGAAAGATAATTTGCATCTCCTTGCGAATCTGGCGAAGCAAAGACCGCTCCATTTTGAGAATGTTCTGACCGTTGAAGAAGACTTCACCGCTGGTCGGCTCAATAAGACGCAAGAGACTTCGCCCTAAGGTAGTTTTGCCGCATCCAGATTCGCCAACTAATCCAAGCGTCTCACCACGTCGAATCACAAACGACACATCATCGACGGCTTTAACATAGCCGACCACTTTTGAAAAAAAGCCTTTGCGGACTGGAAAGTAAGTCTTGAGATTCCTAACGACGAGCAAAGCATCTTGGTCGGACACTGGCGCTGAAGGCACTGACATAGCTTTCATAGAAATGCTCAGAAGCAAAATACACGATAGCGAGCATATTGCATAAGAGAAATCTTGCGGTTTGGCTCCAATGTGGTGAAGAGCAAATTCTTGCTGATAAGCCGTCACGCTCAGAGTCTTGAAATTTGCGAACGGTGAATTAGATTTGCAGTTTAGACTAAACACACCCGTGAAAAGCACTTCATTTTACATTGATGCACTCAAGATTGGTGACCCAAATGAGCTGTTTTTCATCGCTGGTCCGTGCGTGGTAGAAAGCCGAGACTTGGTGATGCGAACTGCAGAAAAGTTGAAGCAAGCTGCAGAGAAAGTTGGGGTCGGGCTGATTTTTAAGGCGTCCTACAAAAAAGCCAACCGCACCTCTGTGAAGTCCTTCACAGGCATCGGCGATGAGGCAGCGCTTCGGATTTTGCGTGAGGTGAAAGAAAGCCTTGCGTTGCCCGTGCTAACGGATGTGCACTCGGTTGAAGAAGCAGAGTTAGCAGCAGGCTATGTCGATGTGTTGCAAATCCCTGCCTTCCTGTCGCGCCAGACGGAGCTTCTGCAGGCTGCAGGAAAAACAGGCAAAGCCGTCAATATCAAGAAGGGGCAGTTTATGGCGCCTGGCGATATGCATCAAGCAGCGGAGAAAGTGCTGGCAACAGGCAATCGAAAGGTGATGCTCACAGAGCGCGGCGCCAGTTTCGGGTATCACAATCTGGTAGTGGATTATCGTTCCTTGCCGATTATGCGTGAGACGGGTTTGCCAGTTGTCTTCGATGCCACGCATAGTGTTCAGCTACCGAGTGCAGGTAACGGAGTGTCAGCCGGTGAAAGACGGTTTATTCCCGCCCTAGCGCGTGCTGCAGTAGCCGTAGGCGTCTCTGGCGTGTTTATGGAGGTGCACCCCAATCCGCCTGCTGCAAAGTCTGATGCCGCAACACAAGTGCCGCTGAGACAATTTGAACCGCTTGCACGTGAGCTGAAAGCGCTTTTCGAACTGTCTAGAACCTTTAAAGTCAAACTCGCATAGCAACTATGGAGTTCATGGGCGTACCCGTACCAGCAATAGATGAACAAGAACGTTACAAACGCTACCGAGAAGCACTAAAGCAAATTCGAATTATCATCTTGACCGTCGACGGTGTGCTGACGGATGGCCATATCAATTACACAGAGTCGGGTGATGAAATTCGCACATTTTTTGCCCGTGATGGCTTTGCGATTAAAGAAGCGCTGGCGCAAGGTCTGAGGGTTGTGGTGATTTCCACACGTCCCTCGAAAGCAACCATGCGCCGAATGATTGAACTCGGTGTAACCGATGTCTATTTAGGCATTCGCAATAAGCTGGAGACTTACGAAGAAATTAAGATGCTCTATGGCGTAACTGACGAGGAATGTCTTTACATTGGTGATGATTACGATGACCTGCCAATCCTGAAGAAGGTTGGCTTTTCAGCAACGCCGCTCAACGGCATTGAAGCATTGCGTTACAATGTAGGCTATGTATCTGCCTTCGAGGGCGGTAAAGGGTGTGTGCGCGACGTGATTGAACTGACGCTAGTCGAACAAGGCAAATGGCAGTATGGCGAACTTTATCGCTGAGGCCAAATTTCACGGCTGCAGCCTCTTTTCGTATCTTGATAGGCAGAACCAACAACCAAATTTGCAGGCAGTATGGAGTCCGCAGTTTTATCCACACCAGAGAAAGCCCACTCCTTTGCATCACCACAAGCAGCGGATGGCAGAAAAGTCAAGACGGTTGGCGTGCTCACAAGTGGGGGAGATTGCTCTGGGCTTAATCCAACACTGCGCGCCCTTGTCAAGACGCTCATCAATGTCTATGGTGTCAAGGTGATTGGCTACCGCGATGGCTTTCGCGGAATGATTGAAAACGACTATGTCGAGCTGGACCTAAGGAGCGTGTCAGGTATCATTGACAAGGGGGGCACCATTTTGGGCACATCGAATAAAGCCAACCCATTCCGACAGTATCAGCCTGAAACGGGTGAATTCAAAGATGTCTCCCAAAAAGTTGTAGCCGATGCGAAGAAACTGGGTATTGATGCACTGGTTGCAATCGGGGGCGATGGCACGATGTCCATGGCTGCACGTTTCACCGATATGGGCTTGCCGACTGTAGGCATTCCCAAAACAATTGACAATGACCTGATGGCAACGGACCTCACATTTGGATTTCACAGCGCCGTGCAAGTGGTCTGCGAAGCTATTGACCGCATCAATACGACGGCAATGTCGCATCACCGCGTCATGATTATCGAGGTGATGGGGCGATACGCAGGGTGGATTGCGCTTTACGGCGGCGTTGCAGGAGGCGCAGACGTGATTCTCATTCCTGAAATCCCCTACTCTGTCGAGACCGTTGCTAAAGTTTGCGACCGTCGTAATCAGCAAGGCAAAGGTTTTACGATTATCGTGATTGCCGAAGGGGCGAAGCCAATCGGTGGGGAGCTCACGGTGCAAAAAATTGTAAAAGATAGCTTCGACCAGATTCGCTTAGGGGGCGTTGGAATGCAGCTGGCAAGCCAGCTCGAGCAACTCATTCCGCGTCTGGAAGTGCGCGTAACCATCTTGGGGCACTTGCAGCGAGGGGGCTCACCAATTGCTTTTGACCGATTGCTCTCGACGCGCTTTGGCGTCTATGCGGCGCATATGGTGATGCGCGGCGAGTTTGCAAAGATGGCAGCGCTGCGCGGTAACGAGATTGTCTCCGTCCCAATCGCTGAAGTCGCAGGTAAAAACAAATTTGTGCCCTTAGACCACGACCTCATCCATGCAGCAAAGTGCGTAGGCACTTCATTCGGCGAACCTGAAGAAAACACATCTAAGCAGGCTTAGTGCTGGGCGGTGCATTAGGCAGATTAGGCACCTAACCCTACCTCGCCCCTAACGCCTCTCCCTACGAAGGAGAGAGAATGATTCTGACGACGTCAGAATCGGAAGTGAGGTAGGAGCACTGCAGTTACACTGTATCCACGAGACTGTGGAAACCACACTGCCGCAATAAAATCACGGCGTCATAGTGTGCCTGCGGCTGGTTGCTTGGGCAGTTCTGTGAGTTTGATAACACGACATAAATCAAAGCATTGTCTTGGAGACAAGTCGCGTGCCATCATACTCATAGACAATCGGAATACCGTTTGGAATGTTTAGCTCAAGCACCTCTTCTTTGGTAAGCTGGTCAAGTTCCATCACGATAGCGCGTAGGCTATTGCCATGCGCAGAAACTAACACGTTTTTGCCTTCGTGCACTTTGGGTAGGATTTCCTTGTGGAAGTATGGCAGAGCGCGGGCGGCTGTGTCTTTGAGACTTTCTGTGTAGCCATCTGGATTGAGTTCGGTAACATCGTTAGGTGGCGGAATGTCGTAACTGCGTCGCCAAAGTTTAACCTGCTCTTCTCCGTATTTCTTTGCGGTTTCTGCTTTGTTAAGCCCTTGCAGGGCGCCATAGTGGCGTTCATTGAGAGCTTTGTTGAAATAGGTAGGCACGCAGTCAATTTGTCCAGCAGCAGTTAGGGCAAGAATGTGTGTTTCAATGGCGCGGTAAAGCACAGATGTATAGCCGAAGTGAATAGGAATATGTTTGATTTTTTCCCCGGCCTCACGCGCTTCACGTCGACCTTTATCTGTTAGGGGCACATCAACCCAGCCTGTGAAGCGGTTTTCTAAGTTCCACTGTGATTCGCCATGACGGACGAGAATAAGTTTTGCCATTTGAGCAGAGCGTTTTTCAGATGTGTGCAATTGTCAGGGTTAGCTTAGCTATAATGCCAAATTACGCATTTTTTTCAAATGAACCCTTCGCAGAAAAGAAAGGGTGCGGATTGGGGAGAAAATTGAGGAAACAATGCAAGTGATTAACGCAGGGTGCCAGTCGAGGCTTAGACGGCAGCACTTTCCATAAATTGATGTTTGAAAATTCGCAGACTTTCTTCTACACCTAAAAAGTTGATACCCAGTTCGGACTGTGCTTTAATCGTAATCAAGCCTGATTGCAACGGTCGGGGGGCTAATTGGTTAAGGTCTGCCGTCTTGATAGGCGTAATGAGCGATTTATCGAAGCCAAAAACCTCAGCCAGCTTGAGAGCAAACTCGTAGCGAGAAAGGTAATCGGCTCCGGCGATATGATAGACGCCTCGTTTGCCCCAGCGAACCAGCTCGTAGATGCCACGAGCAAGGTCGTCAGCCAGCGTGGGGTTACCGTATTGGTCATCAACCACCGTGACAGGGCGGCGATTTTTCAGCTCTTGCGTCAGCCAAATAGCGAAGTTTTTCTTAACACGGGGTGCAACACCATAAACTACATTTGTTCTCACAATAAGCCAGTTTTCACCTGAGGCACGCACTGCATTCTCAGCAGCCAGTTTTTCGCGACCGTAGTAGTTAAGTGGATTAGGCAGGGCCGTCTCGTCGTAAGGACCGGCTTTACCGTCAAAGATATAATCAGTTGAAATCTGCACGACGCAAGCTTCTACCAAACGTGCGCCAGCAAGCAAATTCTCGACCGCCGTTACATTTGCTTTCCAAGAGAGTTCTTTTTCGCGCTCACATGCGTCGACATCCGTGAAGGCTGCAGCGTTGATAATGTAGTCGGGTGAAAAATTCCAGATAAGCTCTTTGACCGCGCCACGTTGCGTAATGTCAAGTGAAAGGTAGCCGAAACTCGCTAATGCATTATACGGTGCAGGCTGGCGGGCACAGACCAAAAGGTCAAACTGGCGGTCTCTGGAAAAGACCTCTACTAACTTTTGCCCGACCAGTCCGTTAGCTCCCGTTATGAGAACACGCTTATACATTCACCTGCCTGAAAAATTTCGACTGCATGTCGCAAAAATACGCAAACTCACTTACGCTAATTGCGAGGCAATGTTTAGTGCGGCTAAAGCAGGAAGCAGAGGCAATAATGTGCAAGCAAGTCCAACAGCCACTCATTTCGCTGAGGTTGGTATGCGATGTGGCTGGTAAAAGGAAGGTGAAGTGCTGGAAAGAGAGCAGAACGTGACCGCTACAGTGTTGCAATTCCCAAATTTCAGGCTGATTCATTTTCTACCTCGACAGGGGTAGCAAGTGGCACACTCTTGGGAGAGTAGGTTGGTTCAGCAGATTCTACCCATGCTGCCAGCGTAATATCGCCTGTTACATTAACAACGGTGCGGCTCATATCTAAAATTCTATCTACGCCCAAGATAACGCCAATCCCTTCGACAGGCACACCAACTTGCTGCAAGACCAGCACCACCAACGGCAGCGAGCCGCCGGGCACACCGGCAGTGCCAACCCCAGCTAACACTGCAAGCATCACGACCAGCACTTGCTGTCCCAGACTAAGGTCAATCCCATAGAACTGAGCAAGAAAGAGCACTGTAATACCTTCATAGAGCGCTGTGCCATTTTGATTGGCGGTTGAGCCAATGGTAAGCACAAAGTTTGAAATGTCGCGATTGATACGCAGAGTCTCAACTGAGACACGTAGTGAAGTAGGCAGTGTGGCATTAGATGAGCTGGTAGAGAAAGCCGTCAGCATCACTTCTACGATGCCCTTGAAAAATTCAATCGGGTTACGTTTGGCGCCCAGCTTGAGGATAATTCCATAGGTTACAAACTGGTGGAACGCTAGCGCAAAGAGCACAACAAAAACATACTTTGCTAAGACAGCAATGATTTGAAAGCCAAGCTGCGAAGTGGCGGTAAAAATCAGTGCCGCAACGCCGTAGGGGGCAAGCTGCATGGCAAGGTCAATGATTTTCATAACTGCATCATTAATGCCTTGCAGCACTTTGGTCAGCGGCTCAATGCGTTCAGGTGCGCACATTGTCATTGCAATGCCGAAAATGAGCGCAAAGAACATAATTGCAATCAAGCCGCCACCACGATAGTTCGGGTCGAGAAAAAAGGTAACTTCTACAAAAGGATTGCGAGGAATGAAGTCCAAAAGCGTTTGCGAAAAGGATTTGCTTTCACTGGCGCTGGTCAGAATGCTGCTAACTGCCTGATTGTTTGAAAGCGTGCTCATCAGCAGCTTACGGCTTTCTTCTGAAAGACCGACGCCGGGCTGAATAAGATTGACCAGCACGATGCCAACCACAACCCCCAGTGCAGTAATCACTACGGTAAAGAGCAAAGTTTTAATGCCCACTCGTCCAATTTTCTTCACATCGCCTAAGTCCGCAACACCCAAGACTAATGCAGAAAAAATCAGCGGCACAATCACCATAAAAATGAGGCGCAAGAAAATCTGCCCGACTGGATAAGCAACTTCTTTGGCAATCCACCTAACGGTTTCATCATTTGGGAAAAAGAGATTCGCAATTAACCCAGCTAGCAATCCAACTGCTAGCCCAATAAAGATTTTGGTGTGCAAAGCGAACTTTTTGGGTTTTGGTGTCTCCATGTTCTCAGCAGCTTGCTTATGCGGTTTCTTACCGCTGTTTCGTGTTTGCTGAAAGAAATTGTGCACAAGAATTGGAGTATAACACTTTTGGGCAAAATGTTAGAGTGATAGAGGTGCAAAGCAGCCACAGCACTACTCTAGCAAAGCAGAGCTAAGGTTAGCGAGCGTTGCGCACACTATTCCATTCTTGTATCTTACGCTATGCGCTGCAGCGCAAGCAGTTACAGAAACATTTACAAAGGAGTTGGCTATGAACGACAATGCAGCAAAGCCGGTGCGCCCCCTTTCGCCAGAGGAACAAAAGCAACTGGCTCATATCGTGCACGAGGGCAAAGCACTGCTCTCCAAGCTACTAACCAATCAAGAAGAATTGCGTGCGCTCATCAACGGGCTAAATGGAGGTTATATTGCTCCACAATTCGGCGGCGATGTGATTCGTGATGGGGCACGTGTGTTGCCAACAGGACGCAACATCCACGCAATGGATCCATGGCGAGTGCCTTCCGACCTTGCAATGAAGCGTGGGGAGATGATTGCACAAAAACTTTTAGATGCGCACTATCAAGAGTCGGGCAAGCTGCCTGAAACGGTTGCTCAAGTGCTATGGGGAATGGATACCATCAAGACCAAAGGAGAGCCAATTGCAATAGCACTTGCCTTGATGGGCGCACGACCCGAAAAAGATGCACACGGCAAGATTTCTGCCTACAAGCTCATTCCACTGAGCGAACTGGGGCGACCCCGCATTGATGTTTTGATGACTGCCTCAGGCATTTTTCGTGACACTTTCGCAATGCAGATTGACTTTTTAGATCGGCTTGTAAAAGATGCGGCGCAAGCAGATGAACCGCTCGAGATGAACTTTATCAAAAAGCATGTGCAAGAATTGATGTTAGAACGGCGCGTCAGTTTTGAGGAGGCAACGGCACGTGTATTCACCCAGCGCCCAGGAGACTATGGTAACTATGTCGATGATATGATTGAAAATAGCTCATGGCAAGAAGAGAGAGAGTTAGGCGAGATGTTTGTAAAGCGCAATGGTTATGCATATGGTGGCGCAAAGCAAGGCAAGCTCTGTGCAGCTGTGTTAGATGCACTGATGTCAAAGGTAGAGCGGATTTCTCAGGAAATTGATTCGGTGGAATACGGCATCACTGACCATCAGCATTACTTTGCTGAGTCAGGCGCACTGCGTCAAGCCGTGGCAAATCGGACCAATCGACAGGTGCAGGTCAGCTACATTGAGTCCTTCACAACAGAGACGACGGTGCGCAGCTTGGAAGCCACACTGCGAATGGAAGTGCGCACGAAACTGTTGAACCCGAAATGGTTTGAGACAATGCTCAAAAACGAAGCCAGTGGCGCAGCAGAAATTTCCAGCCGATTTACTTACCTCTTGGGTTGGTCAGCAACTGCAAAAGCAGTAGACAAGTGGGTGTTTGATGAATCTGCCAAGACCTACTTGCTCGATGAGGCAATGCGCAACCGTCTGCTCAAGCTCAACCCAGCGGCTTTGAAGAATATGACAGGACGCTTGTTGGAAGCCGCTGGGCGAGGACTCTGGCAGGCTGACCCAGATATGCTCGAGAAACTGCGCGACCTTTACGCCGATTTGGAAGACCGACTGGAAGGCGCAGTCGTCTCTTAGAGCGGTTACGACGATTTCAAGTGTGCACCTTATACGGCATCTGAAAGGCTGGTAAAGGTGAAATCACGCACACGAATAGGCGGAATAAGACTATTGCCGATACGCTCGGGCTTGCCTATTGCGTCTAAGTTATTGAGCATAATAATCGGGCTTTCATTGAAGCGGAAGTTCTTAACGGGATACTTGATTTTGCCATTTTCAATGTAAAACGTCCCATCACGTGTGAGACCAGTAAAGAGTAATGTTTGAGGATCAACAGGGCGAATATACCAGAGACGCGTAACCAGAATACCACGCTTGGTGTCTTTGATAAGGTCTTCAAGAGTCGCATTTGTGCCTTCCATAATGACGCCGCCGGGCGGTGGAACGGCTTTCTTACCTTGCTTTTCAGCCCAGTAGCGCGAGTAGAAGAGATTTTTCACGACACCTTTTTCAATCAGCATCATTTTTTCACGTGGGCGACCATCAGCTACAAAAGGTGCGGAAGGGATTTCAGGGTGCTGTGGGTCCGCATAAATCGTAACACGCTCATCGACAATTTGCTCGCCAATTTTGTTGCCACCGCCTTTCTTAGAAAAGAAACTCCGTCCTTCATCGGCTTGCCGCGCATCCATCGCAAAGAGCATACCACCTAAGAGACTGGCATCAACAGTGCTAACCAGCGCTGCAGGTTCGAGAATCACCGTATATTTGCCGGGCTCGAGAGCGCGGGGATTACGCGACATCAAAGCTTTGTCGATTGCAATTTTAGAAGCTTTGGCTGAATCAAACTTTCGCACATCGCTGTAAGAGCGCACAGCATAGCCAGACCCTGTGCCATCTTCGGTGCGCATCGTTACAGAAAAATCCATCGTGGTGTATTTGTAGTAAGCAAAAAGTCCGCGCCGATTCATCAAAGCTTGGAAACCCGTTGTGTCGTTAAAAAAGCCGGCAGCCGTAACCTTTTTAGCGGCAGCTGGCACAATGCTGTCTTCGGCAACTTTTGCACGGAACTCTGGCGTAATGTTCTCGGTAGATTCAAATGCGCCTTTGACCTCTAAGTAAGTTTGCGGCTCCAAAGAAGGCATGGTCTCGGGGTTATCTGGCGCTAACTGAGCCAGCTCTTCTGAGCGACGCACACATGCCTCTAAGGAGGCATCATCAAATTCATTGATGCTGGCGGAGCCAACTTTCTTGCCAAAGCGAGATTGCACAGTGAGCGTCAGCGTGTCTTGCAAGCCGCTGGTGGTGACGGTATTGCGCGCGTAGCGAATGTTGCCTTCTATGCTACCATTTAGCGTAGCATCAATGTCGTCCGCCTTCGAGAACGAGATGACTTTTTTGAGAAGCGCTTCAGCTTCGCTCTTAGATAGAATCGCCATTTGAGTGTGTGTTTAGAGTTACTGAATTCACCATTGAGGTGATCAAACTCGCCGAAGCCATTTCGCATACTAAGGAACAGGTGTCTCCATTCGTCTCTGTAACAATCGTAAATGTGGGGACGCAGAACCGATGCCGAATTTACAGCTTCAGCGGTGAAATGCAAATTGAAGTGGCTGCACTGAGTGCAGGTGCAGTGCGCTAAGTTGAGAAGAAAAAGCATAGCAGGCCAAATGCACGCCAAACTAAGCGATGAAGAGAAAAGTGGGTGCAAGCTGCTGTGCAGAGGTGCAATGATTCAAATTGGGGCTTTAGAATTCGCCAAACTTGCGCTTGAATTCTTCAAAGTTATTGATAATGATTTTGTTCATATCGCGCTCAATAAGACCATCGCGCTCGAACATAGTCAGCACGCGCGAAATTGTTTCACGTGATGTCGCCGCATAGTTGGCGATTTCCTGCTGGCTGGCGAAGTTTTCAATCTCGACCCGCCCCTTACGAACTCGCCCCACATCGTTGGCTAAGCGCACAATCACAGATGCCACCTTTCCGACAGCATCGGCAAGTGAGATGCTCTTGATTTGCCCATCTGTCTTGCGCAGTCGTGAGACCAGCTCGCGTAGCAGCGCGAGTGCTAACTTGGGGTATTTTTCAACAAACTCTAAAAAGACCTTACCATCAATGCGCAAGACTTGGACTTTGGATAGCGCAACCGCATCGGCAGACCGAGTCGCACCGTCGATGACCGACATTTCACCGAAGAATTCCTTTTCACCCAATATTGCTAAAATGACTTCCTTGTAGTCATCATTAGTGCGGCTGATTTTGACCATTCCTTCAAGAATCACATAGACGCAGTTGCCTTCCTGACTTTCAAAGATGATGACATCATCTTTTTTGAAAGTCATAACTTGGCTTCGCGCAACCAGATCCGCCAGTTCTTTTTCACCCAAGACTTCGAAAATGCTGACTTCCTCGAGTTGTCGAATCAGTTCCCGTTGATCCATCATCTCTGGTAAAGTTTTGTTATAGCAATATAGCATTTTCTAAGTCGTTATGGAATGCTGGGGCGCAGGGACAGATGCAGGAAGCTCAAATGAGAACGTCGTGCCTTTGTGCTTCCCTTCCGACTCTGCCCAGACTCGACCACCGTGCATTTCAACAAGCTGCTTGACAATTGATAGACCTAGTCCGGTGGAAGGTTCGCCGCCTGTGGGCTTGGCAGAAAGTTTCTGAAACTTACCAAAAAGTTTTTTCATATCTTCTTCAGTCAAGCCTTGTCCTTCATCTTTGACTGAGACGATAATCGAAGGGGGCGGCGCAGTGCTATCAGCTTGACGGGCTTGTGCAGGAACAGTAGGCGACGAGTCTTTCCGACGCACGCTCACCCAAATTCGCTTGCCAGTTGGTGAGTATTTGATGGCGTTGCTAATGAGGTTATCAATAATTTCCGCTAAGCGTGCAGGATCGGCGAAGACCAAACAGTCATTATCGGCACTAAAAATCAGCTCTTGCTGCTTGCGCTTGGCTTGCGGCACATTTTGTTCCACAACAGTCTGAGCGATGCGCTCAACATAGCAGGGTTGGCGATTGAGCGTTACCTTCCCCAAATCCACTTCAGTCGATTGCAAGAGGTCGCTAATCAACTGCACCATATTTCTGGATGAGCGCTCAATCACAGCTGCGGCGCGTGAAACTTCTGCGTCAGGGTGTTCTTTGAGCAGGGAAGCAAACCCAATGATAGATTGCAGGGGACTTTTGAGGTCATGTGCGGCAATGCCCAGCAGTTCTGTTTTAAAGGCATTGGCTTCCTCCGCGCGTTGCTTTTGTGCACGTGCTTCCCGGAGCGCTTCAGCGAGTTCCTCGGTGCGCTTGGTAACCTCGACTTCCAACTCGTAGTTGCGCTGATTAATAGTGCGAATGCGAAGCGTGTAGGCATAATAGACAGCACCTAACACGCACATAACAAATAGCGCTACGGCCTGCCACCTTTTCCAGAAGGGTGGATGCACGATGATGTGAAGCGTCGTGCCAGCTTCGTTCCAAATCCCGTCGCTGGAACACGCTTTGAGGCACAGACGATATGCACCACCATCTAAGTTGGTGTAACTGGCAAAATGACGCGAGCCGCTGTAAGTCCACTCCTTGTCCAGTCCTTCTAACTTGTAAGCATAAGTGTTTTGAGCTGGGTTACGGTAGTGCAAAGCTGCAAACTCAACGGAGAAAAACGGTGCATCGGGCGGAAGATGAAAAGTGTTGGATGACAAGGGTAGCGACTCATTACGCACCATAAAACCTGTAACCACAACAGGGGGCGGCAATGAAATCTCGTGAAGAGAGTCAGGCGCAAAGCACAAAATTCCTTTTGCTGTTACCATATAGAGCAGACCACTTTGGCTGCGCCAGTAGCCATTGATGCCAAACTCATTGCTGGGTAAGCCATCGCTGGTGTTGTAGGTTCTAACACGAAAAGTAGTGCGATGAAAGCGACAAAGTCCATTGCTGGTGCCAAGCCAGAGATGCCCACTGGCATCAGGCAAAATGCCAAAGATGTGATGACTCGGTAAGCCATCACGGGTGGTAAAGTGCTTGAAGCGAGCGGTATCTGATTGAGCACTGGGGTCAAAGCGGAGCAGGCCTCCATCGTAAGTGCCAATCCATACCACGCCTGTTGAATCTTCATAAATAGACCGAATAATTTTGGGCAAAGGCGCTGATGAACGAGCTATCTCCACATATTGCTCTGTCGCTGGATTGAAACAAGCAAGACCGTCCTCCTCGAAGCCAACCCACAGCCAGCCATTTCTGCTCAGGCGAAGCATACGCACTTTCCGATAGGCATTGCTTTTGGAAGACTCTTGCGGGTGAGCGAAGCGTACGAAAGTCTGAGTTTCAGGGTTAAACTTCTTTAAGCCGTTCCATGTACCAACCCATAAATTGCCCTGTGCGTCTTCGCAGATCGTAGCAATAAAATTATCCTTCAAGCTATCGCTGCTGTGATGGCGAAAGGTGCGAAAGCGTTTCGAAGCTGCATCATAGAGTACAAGGCCGCTGCCCCATGTGCCAATCCACAGCCTGCCCTTGCGATCTTGATACAGTGAAAGAATCATATTAGAGCTTAGCTCTGAGTCTTGTCCAAAAGCCCCCTTGCGATACTGTTTCCACGCTTTCGTGTGAGGAGAATGTTGATACAAGCCGCTGCCAACTGTGCCAATCCAGAGTGTGCCATCTTGTGTTTCAAGAATAGATTCAATAGCGGTGCGTGTTCCAGAAGGCAATGCCAAAGTGCCAAAATGCACCGCTGCAGCGTAGAACTTATTTAGCTTGCCGTTTGCAACACCGACCCACACGACACCACTTCTATCTTGGAAAACGGCTTCTACTTCAGCATCACTGAGGCTGTATGGGTTGTCACTTTCAGGCAAAAAAAGTAGCAAACGATTTTCAGCAGGACGAAAGTAGCCCAAGCCGTGACTTTGTGTGCCTAACCACAAGCCACCATGGTTGTCAGGACAAAGTGCGTTGATGATAAGGGAGGTTGTGGTGCCAAATGCATTGCGTTGCTTAAAGTCGTATCGAGTGATGTAAGCACCTGTGTCTGTTTCCACAAGGGCATTTAAGCCTCTGTCAGTGCCGACCCATAGTGTGCCGTTTGGCGCAAAGTAAAGCGAGCGAATATGGTTGCTGCTAAGCGAGCGCGAGTCTTCTGACTGGTGATAGTATCGTATGAGAGTGCCGTGATGCAAATCCAGCTGGTTTAGTCCGTTGTCAGTGCCCACCCAGAGCGTATGACCATTGCCAACAGCCAGTGCCGTGATGCGGTTGCTGCTGAGCGATGCGGAGTCATTGGGATTGTGCGTGTAGCGTTCTGCTATGCCTGTCTCAGGATTAAATCGGTTCAGTCCTGTCAATGTGCCCACCCAAAGCATACCGCTCGAATCCTGTGTGACGGCGGTGACTGCACCGCTGGTTAGACTCTCAGGATTGTCGGGCTGATGTTGATAGTGAGTGAAAGTTTCGGTTTGAAGGTCAAAGCAAGACAGCCCTGCGTTGGCCCAGGTGCCTATCCAGAGTCGCCCCTTTCGGTCTTGATAGAGCGTACGCACGCCTTTGCCCAAAAGCGAGTGGCGGGGGTTGGGGTTGAAAGAGTAGTTGGAGAACGTGTAACCGTCGTATTTGCTGAGTCCATTAGCTGTGCCAAACCAGAGATAGCCAACTTGGTCTTGAAAAATCGCATAAATGCTTTCAGATGGAAGCCCTTGCTCCACACCGAGATGCTCAAACTTAATTTTGATGTCTTGTGCCCTCGCCTCTGGCCAAAGTAGTAGTATCAATGCGCTGAAGAGATAACCTTGCGGACGCATGCTGCAACTCTGGGAATTAGTCAAGCAAAAGTTAAGAATAAAATGCGGCAAAGTTTACGCCAAAGAGCGTGGCGAGAGCGGCACTGCACCATAAGCCCCTTCACTTTACAGAGAGAGAAAAATCCGTGCCACAAATTGCAGAGGTAGCTGTCTCTCATTCGGCAGAGCGGCAAAGGCTTGCTTTGAAAACCTGCAGCCATGCGCTAACTTTATGCAGCAGTCGCAATCGCAAAGGCGATTTTCAGTTGTGGTAGCAACCTTTCGAAAGGAGAACACTATGGCGGACGAACCGAAAAAACTTTCGCCGATGATGGCGAAAAAATTGGCGCAGCAAAAAGCAGCGGAGGCAACACCAGCAGAAACGACAGCAGCGCCTACAGCAGCAGAAAAGCCCGTCGAAGCCGATGCACCAGCAGCTAAGCCAATGACAGTGCCTATTGCAAAGACCGCGCCGGCAAAGGCAGATACTGCTCCGAAAAACCCAGATGGCACGCGTTATGGCTACAGTGATGGGATGCCATCTGTCTTTGGCACACCGCCCGCTATTGATGACGCATACTTTGTGGTGAAAACCTTAGCGTCTATTCCCGCAGCTATACTTGACGGCGCAATCGGCTTCTTCAAGAAAGTAACCAGCTAAGTTCTGCTGAATAAGCTCAAGCTGAGGCAACCTGCCAAGCGCTCAGGCAGAGACACTTGGCAGGTTTTTGAGCAAGCCTTAGAACACAGGTGTTTCTTCATAGATGCCGAAAACTTCACGCAAGACATCGCAGATTTCGCCGAGCGTAACGAAATTGTGCATGGCTTCAATAAGTGGCGGCATAAGATTCGTGCCATCTTGAGCGGCAGTGCGAATTTTTGCCAGCGACTGTTCAACTGCCTCTTGATTGCGCGAGGCTTTCACTTCACGAAGGCGCGCAATTTGTTTCGCTTCAACTTCTGGTGTGATGGTTAGAATCGGGATATCGATTTTTTCGTCAGGTTCTTGGAATGCATTGACACCCACGATGATACGCTCTTTGCGGTCGATTTCCTGCTGATAGCGGTAGGCTGCGTCGGCAATTTCCTTCTGCATATAGCCTTGCTCAATAGCGGCAATCACGCCCCCTAAGGCATCAATTTTTTCAAAATACTTTTCTGCTTCTTGCTCCATTTTCATGGTGAGTGCCTCGACATAGTAGCTGCCGCCGAGCGGGTCAACGGTGTTTGTAACACCTGTTTCATAGGCGATAATTTGTTGGGTGCGCAAGGCGATTTTAACGGCTTTGTCGCTGGGCAGCGCCAGTGCCTCATCCATTGAATTGGTATGCAGCGATTGCGTGCCACCTAATACAGCAGCTAAGGCTTGAATGGCAACGCGCACGATGTTGTTTTCAGGCTGCTGCACCGTGAGCGTACAGCCGGCTGTTTGCGTGTGGAAGCGCAACTGCCAAGAGCGAGGGTCTTTTGCGCCATATTTGTAGCGCAAGCGTTTTGCCCAGATTTTCCTTGCGGCGCGGAACTTTGCAATTTCTTCAAAAAAGTCGTTGTGGGCATTGAAGAAGAAGGAGATACGCGGGGCAATCTCATCTACGTCTAATCCAGCAGCAAGCGCATGCTCTAAGTAACAAAACCCGTCAGCAAGCGTGAAAGCCAACTCTTGCACCGCCGTAGAACCCGCTTCACGAATATGGTAACCACTGACCGACACGGGATTGAACTTGGGCATCTCTCTGGCGCAGTAGACGAACATATCGGTGATAATGCGCATTGACTGGCGAGGAGGAAAGATATACTCTTTTTGTGCGATATATTCCTTCAAAATGTCGTTCTGAATTGTGCCACGCAGTTTCCTGATGTCTCGTCCTTGCCGTTGTGCCGTAGCGATGTAGCCAGCAAGCGCAACCATGGCGGTCGAGTTAATGGTCATTGAAGTTGAAATCTCCTCGAGGTTGATACCGCGAAAAATCACTTCCATATCGGCTAAGGAAGAAAACGAGACGCCGCAGACACCCACTTCACCTTTTGCAAAATCTGAATCGCAATCGTAGCCCATTAACGCAGGGAGATCGAAGGCAACCGATAGTCCCGTTTGACCACGCTCCAAGAGAAAGTGGTATCGAGCGTTGGTTTCCTCTGGCGTGGCAAAGCCTGAAAATAGGCGCATGGTCCAGAGTTTGCCACGGTAGAGATTGTTGTGAATAGAGCGTGTATAAGGGAACTCGCCACTGTGTCCAATTTCCTTGAGGTAGTCAATGTCTTTTACATCTAAGGGCGTGTAAAGTGGCTTAATTTTCTCCCAGCTTAGGTTTTCATACTTGCCGGGAAGTTCTTTGGTCTCACGATTTTTTTCAAGCCACCGCTGGTAACTGGCTTCTAAATCTTGCCAAGCGTGTTCAGTAGAGATGTGTGCCATTGTCGAGTTAATTGGAATTGTGTTGAAATGTGTTGGGAAAGTTACACAATCTTCCGAAAAACGGAAGTTGCGGCAAGCTAGCAAGTCGGGGCATCACACAGGCAATAAAGAAAAATCGTGGAGAGCAAATTCCCACGAGCGAGATCGCTTCTGCACTACTAACCTTTTGGGCGAAGTGTAACCATCGGCACAATCATTTCATCGAGTGAAATGCCGCCATGCTGGAAAGAATCCTTGTAGTAGTTGATATACTTATGATAGTTGGTTGGATAGACAAAGTAAAAGTCTTCCTTAGCGATAATGTAATTTACGTTCAAGCCGTGCTGGGGCAGTTTCCAGTCGTTGGGGTTTCTGATATAGACGGCTTGCTTTGGCTCACATTGCAGGTTTCGTCCGAACTTGTAGCGTAGGTTGGTTGAGGCTTCTCGGTCGCCAATAACCTTTGAACTGCGAAGGCAGCGAATGCTCCCGTGGTCAGTTGTGATAAGAATAGTCACATTTTGCTTGACCAGCGCTTTGAGCATGCGGAGAAAAGCAGAGTGCTCAAACCAAGTTTGCGTAAGACTGCGAAAAGCAACTTCATCGGGCGAAAGTTCCCTAATAACCTGAGAGTCTGAACGGCTGTGCGCCAAGATGTCGACAAAATTAACGACCACTGCGTTCAGTTGATATTTGAGATGACCGAGAATGTTTTGCTCGAAGGTTCTGCTGTCGTCAGTGCTGGTAAGCTTGGTGTATTTCAGGTCTTTGACCGGCAAGCGACGGCGCTTAAAGAAGTCTTCCAAGAAATCAGGTTCGTAAAGGTTTTTGCTGCTTTCACTCTCTTGACTGGCTTGCCAAAGCGTTGGATAGCGCTTCTCCATTTCCACTGGGAAAAGTCCGCTAAAAATGGCGTTACGTGCATAGCTGGTGGCAGTTGGCAGGATGCTGAAGTAGGCCTCTCGCTCAATGCGGAAGTAAGGCTGCAAAATTTTTTCCATCACAAGCCACTGGTCGTAGCGCAAGCAATCCACCACAAACAGAAATACGGTTTCACCATTCTGAATAGCTGGGGAAACTTTTCGGTCTAAGACATCGACGGAAAGCATTGGGCGTGCGGAGCGGTCGGAGAAGATCCAATCACGGTAGTTTCGCTCAATGAACTTCCCAAACTCAGCGTTACACTCTCGCTTTTGGTCTAAAAGGGTTTGCCGCAAATCAACTTGTGGGTAGCTATCGAACTCGACTTCCCACTCTGCAAGACGGCGGTAAATGTCTATCCAATCCTCTGCAGTGAGAGGCTCAAGTAAAAGGCGGGAGATGCGGTTAAACTCTTGCACATAGCCTTGCGTGGCGGCATTGCCTTTGATGCGCTCAGCATCCAGCAGCTTCTTGCACGCCAGCAGAATTTGATGGGGATTGACGGGCTTGATAAGGTATTCAGCGATATTGCGTCCAATCGCTTCGTCCATAATGGACTCCGTTTCGTTTTTGGTAATCATCACGATAGGCGTAAATGGCAGATGGGATTTGATGGCTGTGAGCGCATTCAATCCACCCATGCCAGGCATTTGCTCATCTAAGAAAATGATGTCGAACCAACTTTCGCGAGAGAGTTGCACTGCATCTTCCCCGTTGGTGACAGTGGTCACTTCGTAGCCCCTTTCGCTGAGGAAGAAGATGTGTGGCTTGAGATACTCAATTTCGTCATCAGCCCAGAGGATTCGGTATTTCATATTTTCTTGTTGTTTGCAGTTAATCAATGAATACCCACCTATTCGTGCCCAGACAGAGGTAGTTACATCCGAGTTACATCTGGCATAGCTCCAACCGATTACTTCGACAGCTGCTCCGCATAGAGAGACCAGAGCCAAATATGCTTTTGCAGAGCGGTTGAAAGACCAGCAATGAACACTAGTGCTGAAAAGTAACTTGCGGCGGTTTTCGTTTCAAGTTTCTTGGCATGGCTGCTGTCTGCAAGGTTGCCTTGCCAATGCAAACACGAAGGGTAGCAATAGCAAAAGCATAGCAGAGTTGGTGAGCAACTTGCAAACCAAGCGACAGTGGAACGAGCCAAAGTATGTGGGTTGAGGGAGGAGCGGATTGAGTATGCATCTGCAGGGTGTAACCAGTGCTTGGTAAGGAAAGAGGATTTGGAAAAGTGGTGTCTTTTGAGTAAGTTTGTTACTCAAACGAAGGAAAAATTGTTACTCGAAATCTCTTTGCATCTGTGTTAGAATCGCTGGTTACATCGAAGACGCGCGTTAAGCTACTCTTGAAGTTCTTTCTGAATCAAGGCACGCAGGCATATCTGCGCGAACTGGCTGAGGAGTTTGGCGAGTCCACCAATGCTGTGCGCGTAGAACTCAACCGCCTTACCGAAGCGGGCTTTCTTACTGTGCGCGACGATGGGCGCACCAAGCTCTATCAAGCCAACCCCTCTCATCCGCTCTTTCCCGAACTACACAGCCTCGTCAAGAAGTATCTCGGCATTGACCAGTTGATTGAGCGCGTGTTAGGACGACTTGGTCCTGTGAAGCTCGCATTCATTACAGGTGACTATGCTGAGGGACGAGATTCAGGTATCATTGATCTCACAATTGTGGGAAAGATTGATAGGAACTACCTGAACGAGCTCATAGAAAAGACGGAGCGAATGATTCAGCGCAAAATTCGAGTGCTGGTTTTGAATGAGGAAGAATTTGAGCGGCTAAGGCATCAATTTTCAAAGAAATCACTGATTATTTGGGGGGATGCGCCTACTGCGCCTGATGATGGGGTATCCCAAAATGGCGTGCAGAAAGCCAAAGCCACGGCAGAGCAATGAGTCAAATCGTTATTGATGCAAATAAGAGATTTTCGCTCAATATCGGCGAGCTGTTTGAGTATCGTGAGCTGCTCTGGATGCTTGCGTATCGGGATATTAAGATTCGCTACGCGCAAACGGCGCTCGGTGTATTATGGGCACTGATTCAGCCACTTGCAACACTTGTAATTTTTACGCTAGTGTTTGGCAGAGTTGTAAAAGTCGATACAAGTGGCGTGCCTTATACGCTCTTTGCGCTATCAGGAATGAGCCTATGGGGATATTTTTCAGCGGTGATGTCGCAAGCAGGGAGTTCGGTAATCGGGGCGCAAAGTATTGTGAAGAAAATATATTTTCCGCGCCTCATTATTCCGCTTTCAAAAGCCATTTCGGCTTTTGTGGATTTTGGCATCACGCTGCTTTTTCTCTTTGGGATGATGCTCTATCACCAGTATGTGCCTAGTGCAAACGCATGGTGGATTCCATTTTTCATTTTGGCGACGATTTTTTCGGGGCTGGGAATCGGAAT